>AZYC01000017.1 GCA_000513075.1 alpha proteobacterium SCGC AAA288-G21
TTTGTTTAAATATAAAATTTTTAAATTTCATCAATCTTTGAATAAGTTTTTTTTATTAGATCGATTTTAGTCAATACAGTTAACTTATTTTACATTTTCTTTATACCATTCCAAAGTTTCCCTAAGTCCTTTTTCAATTGATATAATTGGTTTCCAACCCATGCTATATATAATAGAGCTATCCAACAGTTTACGAGGCACACCATCAGGATATGATTTATTAAATTTTAAATTGATTTTTTTTTTAAATAACTTACCAATCATATTTGCATATTGCTTAATGGTATATTCTTTATTAGCACCAATGTTTATATGAGAATTTTTTTTTAAAACAGCCAAAACTTTTTTATCTTTTTTTTCAACTTTATTAAGTATAAAAAAAATTGCGGATGCTAAATCATCTACATGCATTATTTCTCTTTTTGCCTTACCCGAACCCCAGACTTCTACATTTTTCATATTTTTGCGATTAGTCGTATAAAATTTCTTAATTAGACCTGGAATAAAATGACTACTTTTAATTTCAAAATTGTCGTTTGGTCCATACATGTTGCATGGCATTAACGTAAAATAATTCGTTTTAAATTGTCTGTTATAAAATTCGCACGATTTGAGTCCTACAATTTTTGCAATTGCATAAGCTTCATTGGTGGATTCCAATTTTCCTGACAATAAATAATCTTCTTTGATAGGCTGTTTCGATTTTTTTGGATAAATACATGAACTTCCAAGATTAATAAAGGTTTTCACATTATTTTTAAAACACGTGTCTAATAAATTTAACTGAATGTAAATATTTTCAAACAAAAACTCTTTTGGATAGGTAAAATTTGCAAGTATTCCTCCTACCTTTCCTGCACAATTAATTACTATATCTGGTTTTGTTTTTTTTAAAAATTTATTAACTTTATTCCAGTTTGTTAGATCTAGCTTCTTTCTACTCCGAATAATAATTTTGTTTAAACCTAAATTTTTAAAGTGTCTTAAGATTGAAGAACCGACCATTCCATTGTGACCTGCTACAAATATTTTTTTATTTTTTAGTTTTTTTTCCATCAATTAATTTAAATACACAACATTTTTGCTTTCATAAACAACTTTACTTTTCACTTTCGTTTAAGAATTTTATTAATAGCTGATGAAATATAATAAATATCTTTTTTTTTTAATTTAAAATATGAGGGCAGATATAATCCATACCTAGCTAAATAAGATGAGTTTGGAAATTTTTTATTCTTAAATATTTTCATTTTTTTAAAAATATGTTGTTCATGCATTGGCCAAAAAAAAGGCCTTGTCTTAATTCCATATCTGGCAAGTTTTTCAGAAAGTTGAAAGGCTGTCATTATATTTTTTTTGATTACAATTCCTACCACCCAGTAAATATTTTTTGAAAATTCATTTGAGGGAGGTAGTATTTGTATATTGGGATTCTGGTGTAATTTCTTATAATAATACTTGCCGATTTCCATTTTTTTATTAACCATATGCTTTATATTTTTAAGTTGGCTCAATCCTAGAGCAGCTTGTATATTTGTCATTCTATAGTTCCATCCTATATCGTTATGGTTAAATCTGTTTAATTTACCAAAACATAAGTTTCTCAAAGATTTGCATTTTTCATATATTTTAAAACTGTTCATTGATAACATTCCACCTTCTCCGGTAGTTACTTGTTTATTGGCATAAAAACTAAAGATGCTTATATCTCCAAAACTTCCGCACATCTTATTTTTATATTTTATCCCTAAAACTTCAGCCGAATCCTCTATAACAAGTAAGTTATATTTTTTGCAAATTTTTAAAATTTTGTGCATATCATTTGGAAATGAATAAATATGTGTAATAATTATTGCTTTGGTTTTTTTTGAAATATTTTTTTCAATATCTTCAATCTTGATGTTCCAATCTTTTAGATTACAATCAATTAAAACTGGTTTTGCTTGTTGCTTTATTACTGCCAACGCATTAGAAATTATTGTAAAATTAGGTATTAAAACTTCGTCATTTTCCTTTATGTTAAGTGCTTTAATTGCAATTTCCAAAGCAGCGGTCCCACTTGAAACTGCTACAGAATATTTTCTGCCGATAAAGCGAAAAAAATTTTCTTCGAATTTCTTTATTTCGGGACCATCAGAAGATATCCAGCCATTTTTTAAAATCTGATTAACGCTATTTATATCTTTTTGGGTAATATAAGGTGAGCTAACTGGGTAAAAAGGCTTTTTATTTGATTTTAATTTTTTTCTCATCAACTTTTTTAAATTTAACTTTATCATTTGCCAGGCTATAAGGTCCTTGTTTTACCTCAATCATTTCAACATCTTTTAAAACCTTAAAACCATGCCCCCCGTGAACTAACATAATAATATCTTTTTCATTTATTATTTTACTAAATAAATATTTTCCTTTATTGTCATAAAAATCTACTCTCAAAATCCCCTTTAGCAATAAAAGCACTTCGGTAGTCTTAAGAATTCTTGTTAATCTTTTTTTATGGCTGTGAGGTTTTATAATGTGATTTTTTTTATGCTTTATATACCCAAACTGTTGAGTGGCTTCTTTCGAAGTAAAAAAATTTACTCCTCTTTTTTTTCTATATTGGCCCTTAACTATCAAGGCGAAAAGTTGTTTTTTATATAATATTTTTTCGATCATATTAAATATTGAGAAACATCGAAACTATTTCATTACTAGAACAATTAAAGTATTTAATGCAATGATCAATGCATTTTTCAACATAATAATGTGTACTTTTTTTAGCCGTAATTACAATCTTCGATAGGAACAGTCCGTTCACAAACAACGGTATAAAGAAATATCTTACCGCCTTCAGTGAGTTGAGCATGGTAATTGACTGAGGTTTTTTCAAAACCTAAAGTGTTAACCATATTAACAATGATTTCAGGTGATAACTTCCACCATTTAAAAGGTGTTCTTTCTGGACATGGAAGGAAAATCATGGCTGGCGGTGAGGGTGGCATAATTCTGCGAATTAAATTTCGTATTATGTTACGAAAGGATGCTCGTCGTGTATAACCTCCTACCTCTATGATGATAACTTTTTCCCCAGTATGGCGGAGCATATTTTGTAATGCCAAGTAGGGGTCTCTTATATGAACAAGCATGGTATATAGTATGCTAATGTCATATACTCCAAGGTCTCTAGGTAAATCACAAGCGTGAGCATGGATCAACTTTGCTTTTGAATTTAAAGCCTTGTGTGTATACCAATATGCATTTCGCCTTCTTTCTTCTTCTTTCATAAGCCCTTTTAATTCTTCTTGCCAATTGCACTTAACTCTAGGAACAACATCCCGATTTTTATAAGGTTCAGTATAATTTACATTTTTAATGTCAAGATCAATTGAGGTAACGTCTGTTGCTCCTTGTTTCTCAGCATGAAATGATAAAAAACCATTTGATTGACCAAGATTAAGAACTGTTTTATTTTTTAAATCTACGTATCCAAGCAATTCATTAACACCTTTTCTTATATCGTATGGAGTAGGTTCGCCTTCGGGAAACTGTTCAGTTTTCAATCCTTTCATATGCCCACTACTTACACCTGGAATATCAATGGTATGTTGAAAATCGCAATCTTTAAGCGCAATATCATTTATAGGGGGTTTTTCAAAAATCACTGAATTGTTTTTCATTAATAGCTTAGCTTTAAATTATTCAATAAAATAAATCAAGTACCAATAAAATAATAATTTTGTTTAAACCTAAATTTTCAAAGTGTCTTGAGATTGAAGAATCGACCGTCTCATTATGGCATGCTATAAATATTTTTTTTTAGTGCTATTTTCATAAATTAATTTAAATACATAAATATACATAATAAATTAATAATTAACCTAAACCAATATTAATGACATTAATTAATACAAACAAAGTAAATCTCAATAATTTTAAAAAAGAATCTTATAATGAAAAATTTATTATTTTTCTTTTCTCCTTTTTGCCAATCTCATTAATACTGGGAAATAGTGCAATAAACTCAAATATACTAATTATCGACTTATTTTTTTTATTAACATGTTATCGTCAAAAACAATGGTCGTGGATTAGAAATAAATATTTTTATTTTTTTATATCTATTTGGGTTTATTTAGTAATAAATTCAATAATCTCAGAAAATGTCACTGAAAGTCTTTTTGATCCCATCAGAAAAGAAATTGTTTATCCTAAAAACGATAGCATAATGAGATCAGTAGGTTTTATAAGATTTATAATCTATTTATTTGCAGTTCAATATTTTTTCTTTAGTTCAAAAAAAATCTTTAATCGGATATTTTTATGCTGGTCCATAATAATTTTTGTTGTTTTAATTGATGTTGTCTTTGAACATATTTTTGGTTTTAATTTATTAGGTTGGGAGAGTCCATCTTCATTAAGGATTGCAAGCTTTTTTGAAGATGAATTAGTTGTTGGCGGATTTATACTGGGCTTTTCATTTTTGATTTCTGGTTTTTTATTTAAGTTAACTAAAAATGATACAGTAAAAAAAATTCTTCCGAGTATATTTTTTTGTTTATCAATAATTTGTATTTATTTATCAGGCGAAAGATCAAATTTTATAAAAGCAATAATTATTGTTTCTATAATATTATTGTTAATTAATGATGCTTATTTCTATATAAAAAAAAAATATATTTTTTTATTTATTATCATTGGACTTATTCTTGTAACTTTAATATCTGAAGATACATATAATATTCAGATTAAATCTTATAAAAAAATAATAAGATCTGCTCAACACACCCACATTCTGGACGATTTCCTTTCAGCCCCCACTTATTATGAAAAATTCGGTCACTTAAGACATTTTGCGCACTATGAAGTTGCATGGCAAATAATCAAAGAGTATCCGATCTTCGGTATTGGAAATTCAAAATTCAGATTTATTTGTCATGATAAAAAGTATTATAATTCCAAAATTTATTTTACTAATGAAAGATGTAAAATAAGTTAACTGTATTGACTAAAATCGATCTAATAAAAAAAACTTATTCAAAGATTGATGAAATTTAAAAATTTTATATTTAAACAAATAGATGGGCATGTAGTTCAGTGGTAGAATGCTACGTTGACATCGTAGAGGTCGCAAGTTCAATTCTTGCCATGCCCACCAAATCTTAAAAGCTGGAGAAAAATTTGAATTAATAAGAAGTTTTTTATTAATTTGTTTGCAATTTATTTTTATAATTATATAGATACATAGCCTGGTGATTATTGCGAAGGGGTAATACCCGATCCCATTCCGAACTCGGAAGTCAAGCCCTTCAGCGCCGATGGTACTTTGTCTTAAGGCACGGAAGAGTAGGTCGTCGCCAGGCTAAATGAAATTAAATTTATGAAAATTGCTACTTCATTAAAGTCATTGAAAAAAAGGGATCTAAATTCTAAATTAGTTAGAAGAAGAGGAAGAGTTTACATAATCAATAAAAAAAATCCNAAGTAAGAGGGATCTAAATTCTAAATTAGTTAGAAGAAGAGGAAGAGTTTACATAATCAATAAAAAAAATCCCAAATTTAAAGCTAGACAAAAATAATTTCAGTATTTTTATTATAATTTATGAAAATCGGATCAATAAGTGAGGAATTGAATTCAGAGAAAAGAATTTCATTAACCCCCGAGTTATCAAAAAAATATTTAGATTTGGATGTAGAAATTTTTATAAACAAAAACTACGGAATTCATCTAGGTTTTCATGACAATGATTATAAAGCAGAGGGAGTTCAAATATTAGAAGATGTTAATGAAGTTATTAATAATTCCAATTCCTTACTACAAGTTAATTTACCGCATACTAATCATATCACAAAGCTTAGGGAGAATACTTCGTTGATGGGCATTTTTAATCCTTATGAGAATATAGAAAAAATAGACTCATTGTTAAAAAAAAAAATTAATATTTTTTCTTTGGACTTGTTGCCAAGAATTGCAAAGGCTCAGTCAATGGATGTTTTATCTTCACAAGCTAATTTAGCTGGTTATAAAGCAGTAATAGAATCCTTTAATGAGTTTGAAAAAGTTATTCCAATGATGATGACTGCCGCAGGAACTATACCTGCAGCAAAAGTTTTGGTAATTGGAGCTGGAGTAGCTGGTTTACAAGCAATTGCTACGGCAAAACGTCTTGGAGCAATAGTTTTTGCCACTGATGTAAGACAGGCGTCTAAGGAACAAGTGGAAAGTTTAGGAGGAAAATTTTTGTCCGTCGAAGGAGCTGAAGATCTAGAGACTAAAGAGGGATATGCAAAAGAAACAAGTGAAGATTTTAAATTGAAACAAAAAAAATTGTTGAGCGATACATTAAAAAAGATGGATATTGTTATTTGTACAGCATTGATACCTGGAAAAAAGGCACCAAGAATAATAAATGAAGAAATGTTTAAAGGTATACAAGCGGGGACGATTGTTTTTGATTTGGCAGTAGAGCAGGGGGGTAATTCAGCATATTCTGAGATAGACAAAATTGTAAATAAAAATGGAATAAAAATAATTGGATATAAAAACATATTGAATAAATTGCCGCTCTCTGCAACAAAACTATATTCCAAAAATTTATATAACTTTTTTTTTAATCTATATGACAAAGAAAAGAAAAATTTTAATATTAATTTAAAAGACGAAATTATTAATAAAACTTTTGTACAAAACAAAAATACTTAATTTATGGAAATTGACCCTTTTATTTTTAGACTAAGCATATTCATATTATCGATATTTATAGGATATTATGTTGTTTGGAGTGTGACGCCATCTTTGCATACTCCATTAATGTCGGTAACAAATGCCATCTCCTCTGTAATTATTGTAGGAGCAATAATTGCATCTTTGGCAAGTGAAAATAATTCTAATTTTGAAATCTCAAATATTTTTGGTTTTTTTGCGATATTACTAGCGGCAATTAATATTTTTGGAGGCTTTTTAGTAACTCAAAGAATGTTGCAAATGTACAAAAAAAAGAAAAAAAAATAAAGATATGTCACCGAATCTTGCAGCATTTTTGTACTTAGCTTCAGGGATATTATTTATTTTAGCTCTTCGGGGACTTTCATCACCTGAGACTTCGAGGCAAGGAAACTTGTTTGGAATTTCGGGAATGTTAATCGCTATCATTGTAACTTTTTTGGTAGCTGAATCCTTTTCTAAAGAATTTATTTATGTGTTAATTTTTTTGTCGGCAGGGGGAATAATTGGATCTGTCATAGCTTACAAAATTCCCATGACTGCCATGCCACAATTGGTTGCGGGATTCCATAGTTTAGTTGGTTTTGCCGCTGTATTGGTAGCAATATCAGCTTTTCTTGAACCAAATGTATTTAATTTAGGCACAGTCGGCAATATTAAAACTGCAAGCTTAATTGAAATGTCATTGGGAGCTTCTATCGGGGCAATTACTTTTTCTGGATCAGTTATAGCATTCTTAAAATTACAAGGAATCATGTCAGGTTCTCCGATTATATTTAGAGGCCAACATATATTAAATGGATTAATTGGAATTTTGATAGTTGTTTCAATCGTTTATCTTTGCATAAGTCAATTGCCTCAGTTATTTTGGATATTAATTCTAATTTCTTTCTTAATTGGGTTTCTTTTAATTATTCCAATTGGTGGTGCAGATATGCCTGTAGTTATTTCAATGTTAAATTCATATTCTGGTTGGGCAGCAGCAGGCATAGGATTTACATTAGAAAATACTGCGTTAATAATAACAGGAGCTCTTGTAGGTTCTTCTGGGGCAATTCTCTCTTACATAATGTGCAAAGGAATGAACAGATCGTTCTTTAATGTGATACTTGGTGGATTTGGGGCAACAGATGACACAGCAAAAAATATTGAAAAAAAACCGGTCAAAAGTGGCAACGCTGAAGATGCGGCTTTTTTAATGAAAAATGCATCATCAGTTATAATTGTACCTGGGTATGGTATGGCAGTTGCGCAAGCACAACATGTTTTAAGAGAGATGGTTGATTTTTTAAAAAAAAATGGAATTAAAGTCTCTTATGCAATTCATCCAGTTGCTGGAAGAATGCCAGGACATATGAATGTGTTACTTGCAGAAGCCAATGTTCCCTACGATGAAGTTTTTGAATTAGATGATATCAATAATGATTTTGCAAATACAGATGTGGCTTTTGTAATAGGAGCAAACGATGTAACTAATCCTGCAGCCAAAACTGATCTTCAAAGCCCAATTTATGGCATGCCCGTGTTAGATGTAGAAAAGTGTAAATCCGTTCTATTTGTCAAAAGAAGTTTGTCACCTGGATATGCCGGAATAGATAATGAGCTTTTTTACAGGGATAATACTTTAATGTTATTTGCAGATGCAAAAAAAATGACAGAGGATATTGTAAAAAATTTAAATTAATCGCGTATTTATGAAAAAAAGAATTTTGGTTACAGGTGGCACAGGAAGATTTGGAACCGTTCTAAAAAAATTAAAAACAAATTATGAGATGTTTTTTCCAAATAAAAAAACTTTGGATGTCACAGACTTTAGAAGTATACAAAAATACATAAAATTAAAAAAACCAAATATCCTTATTCATCTTGCTGGATTATCCAGACCGATGAATATTCACGATCGTAAAATAAAAAAAAGTATAGATTTAAATATTATTGGAACATGTAATATTACCAAAGCATGTGCAGAAAAAAGTATTAAACTCATTTATTTTTCTACTAGTTATGTTTATCCAGGCACAAAGGGCAATTATATGGAATCTGATAGTTTGTTACCTGTAAATAATTATGCTTGGTCAAAACTTGGTGGCGAATGTGCTGTTCAATTATACAAAAATTCCTTGATATTAAGATTGTGTATGACTGAAAAGCCATTTGTTCACAAGGTTGCATTTTATGATGTCAAAAATAGTTTTATGTATCATGATGAAGTTGCAAAAATATTATTAAAATTGCTTAATGAAAAAGGAATATTAAATGTAGGAGGGAAGATTCAATCGGTATATAATTTTGCAAAAATAGAAAATCCAAAGATTAAAAAGATATTTTTAAAAAAAAACAAAAAAATAAAAATGCCCATTAACTCTTCGATCAACACAGAAAAGATGAAAAAGATAATTAAAAATAAGTTATTTTCAATGAAAGATTTAAGGGTTAATAAAAAATGATGTCCAAAATGAAAAAGATATACTTTTGTGTGTTTTTGGTTTTTCTGTTTTGTGGAAAGGTGCTAGCACAAAGTTCGTTACCTGAATGCGAAGGAAATGATCAAAACATTTCAAAATATTCAAGGAAACATTTTAGTAAGATGAGAAAATGGACAAACTGCCATGGTACTGCGATGGGTCCAGATGGTCAAAAGTATATTGGTGAATTTTATAAGGGAGAATTTCATGGACAGGGAATATTCAGACACAAAGGTAGAGAATATGTTGGACAATATAAAGATCATAAAAGACACGGAGAAGGAACCTATACGTACGCCAATGGAGATATGTACGTTGGAGAGTGGAAAAAGCATAAATATTATGGAAAAGGCACTTACATATACTCTAATGGAGATAAATATATTGGAGAATGGAAAAAAGATAAATATTTTGCCCCAGATAACCTAAAGGAACGGGATGGAAAAGGAACATATATATACATTAATGGAGACAAATATGTTGGTGAATGGAAAAAAGGTAAACGACACGGAAAAGGAACCTTCACGTATGCCAATGGAAAAGTAGAAGAAGGCATCTGGAAAAAAAATAAATTACTTAAATAAAAATAATGAATATTAAATTCAGAAAATAAAAAAAAATTTTTTTTTAATTTGGCTTTAACTAAGGAAGCGCTTTTTGTTGAAATAAGCATGAACAAACATACAAAAATTTTGGCAGTTATCTTGTTGGGTTTGTTTATTGCTTATAACCTATTTGGATTAAATGGGCTTGCAGTTATTTTTTGGGCAATAGGATTGTGCGTCGGATATGGTTTGTTATTAGCCAGTATGAGAATATGGCAAAAAAGGGAAATAAGAAAATACCACAAAAAACATAAAACAATACCTAAAACTTATGAAGATTTAGAAAAACATCTGAAAAGTTCTATCTTAGTAATGCCCCATTTAAAAAAAAAATTAACACTACCTAATGTTACGCTTTTAGCAGTAACTTCTGTTGAGATAGAAGAACATCAAATGTCGTTAAAAATTTCTTCGCAAAATATCGAATTTGGAGCAGTTAAGCTTTTATCTTCTTCACTTCCTGAAAAAAAATATTCAGATATTGAATACGTTTCAGTAAAGCCTATGGATATGTATGATCAGAATCGATTCATGGTGGATGATTTACACAAATATTTTGAAACTTCTCATTGTCTATATGTGGAAGCTCATAGTTTTGTAGTTAATGCTGATCTTTGGAAAGAAGAATTCCTTGAATTTGACTATATAGGATCGCCCTTTCCTAATAAGATTCAGATGGATCCCAAACTTAATAGAGTTCTTAGTTCTATTTTTATTGGATCTCCCGGGCTTCCTGGCCCCATTCCTGTTTTAAATATGAAAGAGAATCGCGTCGGTAGTGGAGGTTTTTCTTTACGTAGTCGTAAACTGCTCAAGACTGTTGCGGAGAAAAATTTTGATTCGATAAAAGTTCCAATTAAAAATGAGGATTTAATGATTTGTCACTACCTTTATAAAGAAATGATAGATAAAGGTATTCGTTTTGCACCACCAAAACTTGCAGCTCAATTTGCAATGGAATGGGACGCTCTTCATCTTTACGGGCAAGATGTAAATTCTGTTTTTGGCTTTCATGCAAAACATATGAGAAATTATTTTTTAAAAGAATATATGCGACGTGCTTCAATAGGAAAGTGGTAGGTTTCTTATTAAATGAATATTTAAAAAAATTTGACAATTTCTTTACCTCTGCATAAGCATTTTACAAACTCTAACTTCTTTTAACAAATATGCCTCTGATTAAGATGAGTGGGAAAATTTAATTAAAAAAATTTTAAAAACATATGAGAAAAGTAGACTAAAATACTAATTCTTATGTTAAATTATACAAATGGGAATTTTAAACAAATTATTTGGTAGAGAAAAAAACGAATATAAAGGCGAACTAAAAAACGGAGCTTACCATGGTTTTGGAACTATGAATTTTGCTAGTGGCGCTAAATATAAAGGGAATTGGAGCAATGGAAAAATGAGTGGAAAGGGAACTTTTTTTTTTTGTGATGGAGATAAATATGAAGGAGAATTTGAAAACAATCAAAAACATGGCAAAGGAACTTATATTCATAACGATGGTAGAAAATATGTAGGTGAATTGAAAAATGATAAAAAAAATGGAGAAGGAAAACTAACCTACCCCAATGGAGATGAATATGTAGGAGAATTCAAAGATGAACTGTTTTGTGGATTTGGAAGTTTTTTTTATAAAGATGGTAGCGTTTATACAGGTGATTACAAAAATAATTTATTTCATGGTACTGGAACTATAACTTATTTTGATGGCTCAAAGTATATTGGGGATTGGGATAAAGGAACCTACCATGGTAAAGGAATATATACTTTTCCTAATGGTAAAGAAGAAAAGGGTAGATTTATTAAAGGTAAATTTACTGGATAGTAAAGACTTATCAAGTTACAAATATCCTAATAACAATTGAAGTCTTAGAGGAAATTCTTTATTATAAGCCTAAACATATATTTAAATAAATTTGTTTTGGATAATTAAAATAAATCATTACAATAAGTTAAAAATACTAAATTACCCTAGCTTCAGGGACATGTGTTATCCATTTGCCGTTGACACTAAAATTATTTTTTTCTTTCTTGAATATTTCATCAGAATGATTCCAAGCTCCCAAGAAACAATAATCAGGTAAATTATCATTGAAAAATTTGTAATCATAAATTGGAATATGCATTCCAGGACTAAATTTATTAATTTTTGTTGATGTTGTGTCGGTAATATATTTAATTAACTTTGTATCAATTTGACAATAATTAAAGATTGTTGTGCTTTTAGAAGTTGCTCCATAACTAGCAATTATATTGTTCTTGCTAAGCTTTTCTAATAGATTTACAAAATTATTTTTTGATTGTTCACATTTATTTTTAAAATCAATGTATGTAGAATTTTGTAAAAAATTAATTTTTTTTTCTAAATCAAAATATTTATTTACGTTAGAGGATATTTTTCTCTTTCCTATTTTGCATATATAATATCTCATTGATCCACCTGCTGTTTCTAGATGTTCAACATCAAATATTTCAAAATTATATTTTTTACAAATGTTATTCATTGAGTTTAAAGAAAAAATAAATACATGTTCATCATAGATTTGATCATAAGAAGTCTTATTAAACAAATCTACTTGATAGGGATCTTCTGTAATATAAATCCCATCATCTTCTAATAAATTTTCTATTCCTTGAAATACGGAGTTTATGTCGGGAATATGAGCTAAGGTGTTTGCGGACAAAATTATCTTTGCTTTGCCATATAAATTCTTGATTTTTTTAGATAATTCAAAATTAAAAAAATTATTTAATATATTTACACCTTTTGATTTCGCTGCATCAGAAACATTTTTTGAAGGATCTATTCCTAAGTGATTAAAGCCTTTATCTTTAAGATATTTTACCATTCCACCATCATTATTTCCAATTTCAATGGTTAAATCATTTTTTTTTAAATCAAAGTTTTCAATTAGTTTATTTGATAATTCGCTAAAATGTTTCTGCATATAATTTGAAGTATTGGCAAAAAAGGCATAATTTTCATGAAACAAAGATTCTGGATTAGGTTGCTCGATCAATTGAAAAAGAAAGCACTGAGGACAATAACATGTAGCTAATTCAAAGAAGGTTTCATTTTTAATTTCTTCTTTTTTTAAAAAAGCATTAGCTATTGGCATTTTTCCAAAGTTAACAGCTTCAACAATATCACTTTCGCAAAAACGGCAATTATTTGTGCGCATAGTCATAATTTTAATAATTCTCTAAATTTATAAAATTTAATATCTTCAAATTTTTCATTTTTTTTATCATTATCACTCAATATAGGAGATTTGCAGGGCCATTTAATATTTAAAGTTCTATCATTCCATAATATTCCTTTTTCATTTTTTTTATCAAAAAGTTCGGAAACTTTATAAATTAAATGGGATTGTTTTGATAAAACACAATATCCTGACCCAACACCAGCAGGTTGAAAAATTTGCACATGATTTTTAGAATCTAAAAATAATGAATGTTTTTTTTTAAAAGATGTTGATTTAGGTCTTAAATCTACAAAAACAATAAATATCTTGCCTTCAACTAAATATAAAAGCTGATTTTGAGGTTTTTTATGTTGAAAATGTATTCCTCTTAAAACATTTTTTTTTGAAAAAGAGTGATCATCTTGAACAAAACGATTGCCTGAAATTATTTTTTTATATTTCTTTAAGTTAAAAATTTCAAAAAAATATCCTCTATTATCTCTATATATCTTGGGTTTAATAATCTTTAAATTATTAATTTTTGTATCTAGCGTTTTCATCAATTTTTTTCATATATACATTTAATTAAATAAGGCACAAATGAAATAAACAACTAATTTTTAAAATTTTTAGATAAAAATGTATTTAAAATACTGCCATAATGATTATTTTTATAAATTCTAATCAATTTTGTAAAATTTCTTATTGTTATATATTTTTTTTTCAATGCAATTATTTCCGGAAATCCTATATATTTTTTTTTTCTTTTTTCTATTGATTCAATTAGTTTGGAAGCTTGAAGAATTTTATCTGGACTACCGGCATCAATCCAATAATTTTGTTTGTTAATTATTTCCACATTCAAAGCATTATTTTTTAAGTATAAATTATTTAAATCTGAAATTTCTAATTCTCCTCTCTTTGAAGGTTTAAGAGTCTTTGAAAGTTCTACAACATTCTTATCATATAAATATAAACCACAGACTATCAAATCTGATTTAGGTTTATAAGGTTTTTCTATAATAGAAATTGGTTTATTGTTCTTATCTAAATTAATAACTCCATATTCATTTGATTTTTTGTAACGATAAGCAAATATAGTTGTTTTCTTAAAATTAATTATATTTTTCTCTAATAATCGATTTACATCATCACCAAAAAAAATGTGGTCTCCCAGATTAAGGCAGACAGGTTCATTATTAATAAATTTTTCACCAATGATAAAAGCTTTTGGCAATCCTTCTGGTTTTTTTTGAACTTTGTATCTTATACTAATTCCAAGATTATCCCCATTGCCAAGAAGTTCTTGGTATAATTTTAAATGATGTGGATTTGTGATTATTAGATAATCCCTTATACCTCCCTGCATAAGGGCGGATAAAGGATAATATATCATTGGTTTATTATATATTGGCAACAAGTGCTTGCTTATTATTGATGTAATTGGTTTTAGTCTTTCAGCCATACCTCCGGCTAAAATTATACCCCTTTTAACTTTCATAATATTTTTTATATGATCAAAAATTGTTTATAATTTTTGATCCAGAATTTTCTAACTTAAAATTATATTTTTCAAGTCCAAATTTTTTTAAAGAATTTTGTATCTTTTTATGATTTGTTTTTTTCGCTAATAAAAGTAGAAAACCACCATTGCCAGCTCCCAAAATTTTGCCTCCTAAAGATCCTCTTTTTTTTGCTTCAGTATAACAGTTGTTAATAAATTTATTGGAAACATTGTCAGCTAGTTGTTTTTTAAATTCCCAGTTTTTATCTAATAGATTGCCAATCTTATTTAAACTAATTTTTTTTGATTTAATTAAATCAATAAATTGATTGACAGTATTTTTCATCGATGACAAAATATTTTTATTTTTGTTATGATTTTTTTCCTGTTCAATTAGCACTGATTCTGAATTTCTATGCATACCTGTCCAAAATAAAAGTAAAGAACTTAATATTAAATTTAGATTTTGCTTTGGTATTTTTATTTTTTCTACTTTTACTTTCTCATTTTCAAAAAAAAAAATTTTATTAAATCCTCCGAATGAGGCAACATAGTGATCTTGTTTGCCTATTGGAGAGTGAAGAATTTTTATCTCTATGTGAGCTGCCTCTTCAGCTAGTTTTTCTGGAGAAATTTTTTGATTTTTAAATTCATACAGTGCATTTAGTAAACCTACAGTAAAGCTACTTGAAGAACCAAGTCCCGTCCATGATGGCACGTCAGCAATTGTGCTAATATATAATCTATCATCAATGTTGAGAAATTTTATACACTCTCTAATTATTGGGTTTTTTATATTATTTACATGATCTACCATTTCTGTTTCAGAATAATTGAGGCGAAGCTTTTCATAAAACAACGGATCTAATTTTTTAACAGAAGTGTAAATATACTTATCTATGCTGGTGTTCACTACTAAGCCATAACTATTTTTTTTGTAAAAAGAACTGAAATCAGTTCCCCCACCTACGAAACTAATCCTTAAAGGTGTTTTGCTAACAATCATATTTACTTTATATAAAAAGCCAATGAAAAAGCCAACTGCTAAGTTAATTTTATAAAATATTTTATCTTTAAAAGTTTTATATTGATTTTTTTTAAATAAACATTTCCTTTTCTCTTGAAAAATCTTTGTATTTAGTCATTGTAAAGTATCAAATATTTTTGGGTTATGATGATAAGAAATAAAAAAATTTTAATTTTTGGTTCAAGAGGATTTATTGGAAGTAAATTTTGTGAAAAAATATCATCTAAAAATATTATTATAAAACCTCACTTTAAAAAATTAAAATCAAATTATATTAACTTAAGTAATTTTAATTCCCAAAAAATAAATTATTTGATTAAAAAAAATAATTTTGATTATATTTTAAATTTTTATGCACATACTGATGTTAGGTATTCTAATTTTAATCCTCGTTATGATTTTTATCACAATTGTTCTTTAACCCATTCAATAATCAATGCTCTAATTAAAAATAAAAGTAAATCGTTTTTTTTAAATTTCGGCACAGTTACGCAATTAGGTTACACACATACAAAAAAAAAAATAAATCAAAATTATAAAGGAAAACCGATTACAATTTTTGATTTACATAAACAATATAACGAAGATTATATTTCAATACATAAAAAATTATTTAATTTAAATGCAACAACACTTAGATTGTCAAATGTATATGGAATGGGAAATACATACTCTAAAAATAGAGGTATTGTAAATAAAATTATTGATAGAGCAATTTTTGAAAAAAAAATTGTTTTGTATGGAGATGGTAATTATGTGCGTGACTTTATATATTTAGAAGATGTAATAATGGGTATTATTTATGCTTTAAAAAACTGTAATAAACTACATAAAGATTATTATTATCTAACAACAGGAATAGGAAAAAGTTTTAAAGATCTAGGAAAAATTATAAACTCTGAATTATATAAAATTTATAAATTTACTGCCAAAGTTAAGTATAAAAAATGGCCTCCTACATCCATTATACTGGATAAAAGATCTTTTGTTGGTAACTCATTTTTATTTAAAAAAGTGACTGGATGGAAACCAAAATATAGTTTAAGAAGTGCCATTAGACATTATATTCATAGCAAAAAAATTACAAATAAATAAATAAGATATGAAAAAAGCCATAGTAATCGGAAGTGGCCTAGCAGGATTAATCACTGCTTGGAAATTTTTTGAAAATTATTACAAGGCTAGTGTAAAAGAATCTGAAAAATTATCTGATGAGTTGGTAAAGATTGTAAAAATAGGAAATTAATTTTTTGATATTGATCAAATGACCAGAATTAGATTTAATACTGCTGAACAATTATTAAACAATAATTAAACATTATTATGGATATAAAATACTTTTGATTATGAGTTTTCAAATAAAGCAACAAATAAATTTTTTAAAGGAATATTTTTTTGATACATCAAAAAAAATAATACCAAGTAATGATCAAATTAGAAAAATAATCAAAATCAAAAATAATTTAATTATGGCACATAAAAATGGAAAAAAAATTATGGTTTTTGGTAATGGCGGAAGTGCGTCAATAGCTAGTCATTTTTCAGTTGATTTAACCAAGAATGCTAAATTACGTAGCGTAAATTATAACGAAGCTAATTTAATAACGTGTTTTTCCAATGATTATGGTTATGAAAAATGGGTCGAGATGGCCATTAAATTTTATGGTGATAAAGGTGATATTTTAATCGTAATTTCTACAAGTGGAATGTCAAAAAATATTATTAATGGAATTTATGCAGCTAGAAAGAAAAAATTTAAGTCAATTATAACATTTACTGGACATAATAAAAAAAATTCTGTTTCAAGACTGGGTGATATCAATTTGTGGATCGACAGTAAGGCTTATAATATTGTTGAAAATATTCATCAAACATGGCTGCTATCCATTGTAGATTTAATTATTGGTAAAAAAGAATATCCCCCAAACTAATTTAGTTTGGTTGATTTTTATAAACTTAATGAGGAATTAAAAAAAAAATTGGGTTATTAAAAATTTATTTAGATGCTATTCAATATTGTTTATATCATCCTCAATCTAAAATATTAAAATATAAAAAAAAATCAGGTTTTAGAAAGCCAGGAAATTTAATGATAAAAAAATTATGTAATAACTGGCTTATTGATTTAAAACAAAGTTTTATGATTGGAGACAGTCAGGTAGATAAATTATGTGCAAAAAAAAGTAATTTATATTTTGAATATTCAAAAACAAATTTCTATAACCAAGTTTATAAAATTATTAATAAAATTTAATAATTATTTATAATATTTTCATTTATTTTTTTTTTGGTATACAATAAATTCTTTGTATGTTTCTATATAATCTTTAAAATCATATTCATAATCAGTTAATACCAGAACTAATGAATTATTATTTAAAAATTCAACACTACTCCAAACTATTGGTGGGACAAATAAAGATCTTGGGCGATTGTCACTCAGTAATACATTTTTTTCGGTTTTTCTATATTTCATATTTATTTTAATTTTGCCTACAATTGGAATAAATACCTGAGAACATTTTTTGTGCGCGTGATCACCCCGTTTATATTTTTTTTTTCCATAAATAAAAAACATTCTTTTTACCTTGATCGGAAATTTATTGTTAAAAGTTATAGGTAAAAGTTTTCCACTCAGTTTTGTGAACTTTTTAAGATTAATAATTCTTGGTGATTGCATTTAAACTTATCGATTATAAATTTTCAAAAAAAATTTTTTGACTTACAATATATAAATATATCTATATAAATAGGCAAATTATGAAAAAAATTGTGATTATCGGAGCTGGAATCGCTGGATTAAGCGTTGCTTGGAAACTTTCTGAAAAGGGGTACAAAGTAGTCATAGTAGAATCCGATACATCAATAGGTGGTCTAGCAAAATCCATAAAAATAGAAAATTATCTTTTTGACATTGGGCCACATTCTTTCTTCAGTGAAGACGAAGAAATTTTTAAAAAAGTAATGGACCTATTCAAAGGCGAGCCAAGTGAAATGCCCAAATACACTAATAGGAGTTTTAAAATATTATTCAATGGTAAATACGTTGATTATCCCATATCCGCAAAAGGTATCCTGTTTCAAATGGGATTTTTTTCAGCAATTTTATGTCCTTTAAGTTTTGCAAAATCATACATTAGAACTTCTATATCTTCTTTGTTTGGAAAAAAAATAGAATATCAAAATTTAACAGTCAAACAATGGGCAATTGATAATTTTGGAAAATATCTTTATTTAAATTTTTTTAAACCCTACACAGAACAATTTTGGAAATTTAAAACATCTGATCTTTCTTATAGAGTAATTCCTTCAAGTAAAAAATTGAATTTTGCAAAAACACTTAAACATCTTCTGATAAATAAATATTTAGAACTTTCAAAACGAGAGCCAGGAAAACTTTCACTTGTACAAAGAGAACATTTACCCTGTTATTATCCAAAAAAAGGCTATGGAGAAATTGCAAATAGAATAAGTAAACAAATAAAAAATAATGGAGGAGAAATTCATACATCTCAGGAAGTAGATAAAATAATTGTAAATTCAAATAATTTCTTTGATGTCAAAACTAAAGATAAAACTTTTTCTGGAGATATTGTTATATCTACTATACCGATAAATAGAGTTATAACAAAAATCAAACCTTTGCATGAAACAAAAATAATACAATCTGCAAAAAAATTAGAATATTTATCATTGATTATGCTTTATTTGATAACAAAAAAAAAAAATGTTCTTGGTTGCCAATATTGTTATTTTCTTGACAGACCATACAATAGAATTTCCGAAACGAATTTATTTAGTAAAAATTTGAGTCCACAAGATGAAAACATATTGGCAGTAGAAATTTCTTGTCACTATGAATCTGAAACTTGGAAGTCTTCGGATGAAGAAATTTTTTCAAACTGCATTCAGGAAATTGAAAAAGATAAATTTTTAAAAAAAACAGATGTTATAAATTATAAAATAATTAGAGTGCCAAGCGTTTATCCAATTTACAAAAAAGATTACGAAAATCACTTAAGAGAAACTGAAGAATATTTTGCTAAAATTAAAAATTTTTTTTCCATTGGAAGGCAAGGACAATTTTATTACGGTGATATTGATCAAATAATCAAAATTGGATTTGATGCTGCTGATAAAATAATTAAACAATAATTATTAAGTATGTCCTACTAATTATTATTAAATTGTTTTAATTTTTTTCTTTGATTCAAGCCACTTATTTTATTATAAAGAAAATGGATTGTTATTAAATATCTCGAACGAGCTCACGTTTCTGGTGAGTGTCAATAGAATTAATTTGAAAAGCGGGTGTATTATTGGATAATTTGTATTTATTAAAAATACTATTTTTAAATAATGCATTTTCAAATTTTAAATAATAATTGTAAACTTTGTCATTTTTAACCAACTTATCAATTTCTTTGGTTATTATTTTTGATTCGTCAGTCATGTTTAATTTGTCGGTACATAATAGAGCGCATATACGAGTAAAGATATTTTCAGAAGAATGTTTTCTTATTATATTAAAATACGTATAAGCTCTTTTATAATTACCTTTTCTGATATTTCCATTGCCAGCATAATTTATTCTTATATCAGCATCCATTAAAATATCTTGCCAGTTTAAGCCAGATTTGCCCATATGATCGAAATCTCGACTAAATGGGCTAAGATTTTCCCATGTCTCCGGTCCATTGGTTATTTCTCCTGCTGCATGCATTTCTTCATAAAATGTGGTCCCAATTATTGGATAAAATAGATAAACATTAGACCAATCCATGTTAAGACTTGCGGCATATTTTATTGTTTCTTCCCTCATTTCATCTGTTTCTTTTGGTAAACCAACCATAATAAATGTTTTTACTTCAATATTTTTTTCTCTAAAAGCTTCAAGTATTTTAGGTGCTTTTTCAAGATCGACATTCTTTTTAATAATGTTCTTTTGAGTATGTGCGCTTCCCGATTCAATAGCCAATGTTACAGAGTTACATCCCATAGCTTCTAATATATCGATTTTTGCATCATTGAGCGTATTTACATTAACACCATTTCGTAATGTTATTTTCATATCAGGAATATTTGTACTTTTGAAAACTTCTAATAATTCCTCCAATCTTTGTTTAGGACCTATAAAAAAATCATCTTCGGGAACAAATCCTGTTACATTATGTTTTTCATATAAATAACGCATTTCACTGGCCATTTGCGGACCCGGTTTATATCTAACGCTTTTACCAGAGAACCTTGTAGCCACACAGTAAGGACAATCAAAAGGACAGCCCCTTGATGTAACTATTTGTGCCCACTTTATTTTTTTATTTTCTCCTTCAACATTAACGCTAACGTGACTTTTATAATCAAAATACTGGTCTTTGCCTTTTAGAATTTTATAGTCAGGAGCAGGAACATCTTTGTAAGCTAAGATAGGTGAAACTTTTGGTGGAGCATTAAGTGCTTTTTTATTATCGTATACTCCTTCTATTTTTTGTATATTTTCTTTATTGTCTAAATTTTTTATTAACTCAGGAAAAGAAATCTCTCCCTCTCCCCTAATTACATAATTTGCAGGTGTATTAGCTAAAATATATTTATAGGCAAAAGTCGCATGCACCCCGCCAACAATTATGGTACTATCAGGATAATTGTTTCTGATAAAATTAATTACTAAGTTAAATGGTTCCCATGAGCACGAAAACATCAAAGTAATAGCAAATACATAATCCTTTCCATTATTCTTTTCTCCAATGGTATTTTTAAAAGCATCTTCTACTACTTTTTCATGAAAGGGTCCGTCATGGAGATAGTTAAAGTCTATTAGTTCGACATTATCATCATTATAATCATTTAATGTTTTCTTTACAGTTGACGAAAGGTTAAGAACTCCTAAAGGAAAAGAAAGGGGAGCAGCTCTGCTACTCTTTTTTTTCTCAGTTTCTTCTACTTTTAAAGAAGTAATAGTCGTTGAATATGGCGATACTACAAATACAAGTTTTTTCATTATTTAAATATATGTTTAGGCTTATAATAAAGAATTTCC
The DNA here is from genome assembly GCA_000513075.1 of alpha proteobacterium SCGC AAA288-G21. Taxonomy (GTDB): domain Bacteria; phylum Pseudomonadota; class Alphaproteobacteria; order Pelagibacterales; family Pelagibacteraceae; genus AAA240-E13. The sequence goes on from AZYC01000017.1 coordinate 21,539, forward strand.
TCTAAGACTTCAATTGTTATTAGGATATTTGTAACTTGATAAGTCTTTACTATCC
>AZYC01000018.1 GCA_000513075.1 alpha proteobacterium SCGC AAA288-G21
CTTTACTTTACTAACGAATTTGTTTGTTATTGTTGCTACTCCCGAAATTAAGCTTAAAAAATTAAGAGCTACTCTTTCGCTTTTTAGAATTTCCTTAGCATTTCCGGTTATTATAGCTACGACTTTTCCTTTATTTATTTTTCTACCGTCTTTTGTTTTTGTCTTAAAATTAATTTTTTTATCTGAATATTTGAAGGCTTCTTTTGCAAAATTTAAACCTCCAATTATGCCTGCTTGGTTTGAAATTATTTTTGCTTTAATTTTTTTTTTGTTTTTAATAAGTTGACTGGTAACATCACCATCTGGACGTAAATCTTCCAACATGGCATTTTTTACTAGATTTTTAATGTGTTTTTGATTTAAAGAAGTTTTTTTTCTTATCACGTTTTAATGACTACGACCTATGGCAACCATACGTTCAACGGCTTTTCTTGCTTTTCTGGATATTACTTCGGGTATAAGAATTTCATTAGTTTCTTTTTCAAGGCAATCTAAAATTTTAGGTAACGTAATTGTTTTCATGTGTGGACATAAATTACATGGTTTAATGAACTGAACATTTGGATTTTCAACTTGAACATTATCACTCATAGAGCATTCAGTAACTAACATAACTTTGCTTGGTTGGTTTTTTTTAACAAATTGACTCATACCTGAAGTAGAGCCAGTAAAATCTGATGACGCAATAACTTCCGGTGGGCATTCTGGGTGGGTGAGTACTACAATTTCGGGATTTTGTTTTTTGATATCTTTAATTTCGTGTGCGCTAAATCTTTCATGCACTATACAAGTTCCAACCCACGATATAATTTGAACTTTTGTTTTTGTTTGCACGTATTTTGCCATGTATTGATCCGGTAAAAATATAACTTTATCTACTCCTAATGACTCAACCACTCTAACTGCATTAGCCGATGTACAGCAAATATCCGATTCAGCTTTAACTTCAGCAGACGTATTTACATAAGTTACTACTGGTACACTTGGATACTTTTCCTTAAGCATTCTTACATCTTTCCCCGTGATTGATGCAGCTAATGAACATCCAGCACCCATATCTGGTAATAAAATTTTTTTACTTGGATTCATTAATTTTGCAGTTTCAGCCATAAAATGAACTCCGCATAACACTATAATGTCAGCATCTGTTTTTTTTGCTTCTACAGCTAGCGCCAGTGAATCAGCGGCAATATCTGCAATACCGTGGAAAATTTCTGGCGTTTGATAGTTATGTGCTAGTACTACTGCATTTTTTTCCTTTTTTAGCATATTAATTTTATGAATTAGTGGAGCATGAAATGCCCACTCAATTTCAGGAATAACTTTAGAAACCTTTTGATAAATTGGGTCGGTAGCTTTTTTTATTTCAGCGTTTAATTGCATATATAAAATCTATCAACTTGCAGATAAATTGTCATTCATTTATTCTGTCGCATAATGCGGCCATGCTGAAACTGGTAGACAGGCTTGGTTGAGGGCCAAGTGGGAATTTCCTATGAGAGTTCGAGTCTCTCTGGCCGCACCAAAATTCTTTTTTCAAGCTCACTGAATATTGACTAATCGCGGTTGTCATGTGCTAGTCAATTTACTGAACAGGTCATATCTTGTCCACAACACACTGGTGATTTAATCTTTCCATGGTTATTAGGACATTTGGATATTTGAACTTCTGAACCATCATCTAATTTCAAAGTATCATTAACCAATTGTGCATTACATTTTGCACAAGTTGCATTTACTGACATTCCACATTTAGAACATTCATATGTTGCCATTTATTCTCCCTTTTCAGATTTTTTGAAAAATAATACGGAAATATCTCCGCTGACTTGTCTGATGAAAACTGCCATTACAATCCAAACTAGAAAATATTCCCCGTGAGTTATATTATATATTTGGCCTGCAAAAGAATTGGCAATGAAAATTAAACAGTAAATCGCTATAAGCGACAAGATTAGGTAAGCAAAAAAATTAATTACTGCACGGATTATACATTCTAATAGTTTCATGATTGTTGCTTTATGTTACTGGTCGCACCTCGCGCACTTCAGGAATATAATGTTTGAGCATATTTTCAATGCCCGCTTTTAAGGTAGCTGTTGAACTTGGACAGCCAGAACAGGACCCTTGCATACGCAGATAGACAATGCCGTTATCAAAACTTTGAAAAATAATATCTCCACCATCCTTTGCAACAGCAGGTCTCACTTTAGTATCTATTATCTCTTTTATTTTAATCACTGCCTCATTATCCTCGACATTACTTGTGTCAGTATTATCCTCTTCTTCTTGAAGCATGATAGCAGCCCCTGATTTATAATACTCCATAATTGTTTCTAAAATGGAAGGTTTGAGCATTTGCCATTTCTGATCATCACCTTTGGTAATTGAAATAAAATCTGAACCAAAAAAAACTCCTTCGACCCCATCAATTTTGAATAAATTTAAAGCGAGTGGAGAGCGCTTTGCTTCCTTCTCGTTGCGGAAATCAATGGTTCCTTTTTTCATTACAACTTGGTTTGGCAAAAATTTCAAACTAGAAGGATTTGGAGTAGATTCTGTTTGTATATTCATTATAATTTATTGTTCTTTAATTATACTATAACTGCTACGGTAAATTATACATTCTTCAGATGAAAAAACAATCATAGCTTCAAGTCTACATTAAGCCATCAAACACCGTTTTAATACAATTTCATAGAGCTTGTGTTTTGCTACACGATGCACAAACTGACTTTTACAGTATATTTTGTTATCATATTTGAAATTTAATAAGAAAGAAATATATGAAGAAAATTGTCATGATTTTATTTTCAAGCTTTCTAATCACTTCTTATGCTAATGCGGGTTCTTGTCCAATCTTAATTAAAGAAGTTGATTCCAAACTTGCAACTGCAAAAGAGTTATCAGAAAAACAGGTAGCTGAAATTAAAAAATTGCGTAAAGAAGGTGAGGAGGCTCATAATACGGGTAAACATAAAGAGTCTGTTAAATTACTTCAGGAAGCCTTAGCTAAACTGAATATATAATAACCAAGCACTCCGAAACCAGAGGCAGGGTAAATTATATAAATTTTCTAAACTTTTTTTAAAGTAACATGAAAGAGCTTTCTAGGAAATTTGCCTTCTTCAAAATTTTCAATATTTACAATATCAAACCCATTTGACAATTGCTTAACTTTTTCTTTTGAAAAAAAATGGACAATAAATCCATCGTTTTCATATAAATCTTCTCCTCTATGTATTCCATTTTTATAATCACCATCTCCAGTGTGTCTTACGGTATAAATATTTACTCCACCGTTCTTTAAAACTCTGAGTATTTCATCAGATAAAAATTGAAGCTCTTTAGTAGTAAGTGCCATGCAATAAAGCATATGAGAAAAACATCCACCAAATTTTTCATTGGTAAATGGAAACGGATTTCTAACATCATGTATTTTTCCAGTTATAAGTTTTTCTACACCTAAAGTTTTTGCCTTCTTAATTATTTTATCTACGCCAGTTTGGCTGTAATCTAATACTTGAATATGAAAGCCTTTTTTTGCAAAAAATAAAGCATCTCTACCCTGACCAGCTCCAAGCTCAAGTATATTAGTTATGCCTTTTTTATTGAATGTCTCAGCAGCTTTTATGGCTGCCGCACTAGGGGTAACACCAAACGTCTCTGGTTTAGTAATAAATGTGTTTTCCCAGTGTTGCGCCTGTTTGTCTAGTATCTTTTTGTCCAAGCCTAATTAATTATTTAGAAGGATCTGGAACTTTACGCAAATATGGTTTTAAAGTTTTCCAACCCCCTGGAAATAATTTTTTTGCCTCTTCTTCTTTTACTGCAGGAACAATAATTACTTCTTCGCCTTTTTTCCNATCCGCCGGCGTAGCAACTTTATGTTTCGCTGTAAGTTGCATAGAGTCAATTACTCTCAATAATTCATGAAAGTTACGACCTGTTGCCATAGGGTAAGTTAAGAATAGTTTAATTTTTTTGTCAGGACCAACAACAAAAACTGTACGTACAGTTTGGTTGTCTACGGCAGTACGTCCCTTAGCATTTGCAGTCAATGATGTGGGTAGCATGTTATATAACTTAGCTACTTCCAACTTTTCATCAGCAATAATAGGGTAGTTTGGTTTTATTCCCGCAACATCTTTGATATCATCTAACCATTTAATGTGATCCTCTACAGGATCAACACTTAAACCCATAACTTTTACATTACGTTTTTCAAACTCTGGTTTCATTTTAGCTAATGAACCTAATTCAGTTGTGCAAACAGGTGTAAAATCTTTAGGGTGTGAAAAAAGTACAGCCCATCCGTCACCTATCCAGTCGTGAAAAGATACATCGCCCTCTGAAGTTTTTGCTTTAAAATCAGGAGCTGTATCGTTTATTCTTAAAGACATGTTTAGCCCTTTCTTAATATAATTAAAAAAATTATATAGTTAGATGGTATAAATTACAATAAATTTGGATTATGCTTTTCAGACAATTCTTCGACAAAACTTCTTCTACTTATACTTACCTTATTGCAGATAAAAAAGGTGCAGAAGCCTGTATCATTGATCCTGTTTTGGAGCATATTGAAAATTATTTAAAAACTATAAAAGATTTGGATCTTAAATTAATAAAAGTTATAGACACACACGTTCACGCCGATCATGTTTCTGGAATTTCGAAGCTTAGAGATAAAACGCATTGTATTACCTGCATGGGAAAATCACAAAATGCATCAGAGATTGTTTCTATGGAGGTAAGTGATAATGAAAAATTAAAAATAGGTGATCTTGAATTACGCGCTTTGTTTACTCCTGGCCATACAGATGATTCGTATTGTTTTTTATTAAATGACAAAATATTCACTGGCGATACCCTTTTAATCGGAGGCACTGGTAGAACTGACTTTCAAAATGGAAACGCAGAGGATCAATATGACTCTTTATTTAATGTTGTCTTGAAATTTGATGATAGAATGCTGGTCTATCCTGCCCACGATTATAAAGGTGAAACGGTGAGCACTATTGGTTTTGAAAGAAAAACCAATCCAAGATTACAAGTAAAATCCAAGCAGGAATATGTGGATTTAATGAATTCATTAAACTTGCCAAATCCAAAATTAATGGATATTGCTGTGCCAAAAAATAAAAAACATGGTGTTCCGTTAGAAATTCAAATGCAAACTAATGGTATCAATGCTCAACAACTTAAAACTATGATAGATCAAAAAGCGATTAAGTTAATCGATGTCAGGGAGAATTTTGAAATTCAAAGAGACGGGTCGATAGAAAATTCTATTCACGTTCCCTATGCACAAATTGAAAATTTTTTTAAAAATATTGAATTATCCCAACCAAGTGAAAAGTTTGTATTGTATTGCCATACTGGTCAAAGAACCTATCTTGCTTTACAGAAATTAAAAAAAGGGAATATTTATCATTTGGTAGGTGGAATATTAAATTGGATTGAAACAGGTGAAAAAGTACATTTATCACCATCATATTAATTAAAAATAATTAATGTGAAGATCGCGATTATGGAGTGATCGGATTATTTTTTTAACTAATTGCCAGTACAACTTATTCTGTCATTATAGTTCTTTGGCTACATTTGTATTTAACTTTTTCAATGTTTTATCAGTACCATGAGCATAGTGTTTTGACATATCAGGATAATATTTATAAGAAATTGGTTTTCTACCTAGAGCAACGGCCATTTCACGTACATGATGAGCCTCAGCACCACAACAAATTCCAATAAAGTTTATTTTTTTAGACACACATTCTTTAGCAAATTCTGCCATCTCATATCTGTTGCAATACAAATTATCTAAAGCAGTAGGGTATACTAAGCCGCCTGGTATGCAATCACAACCTGGATCAATTTGATTTAGATAACCTGGATGCTTCTCAGTCGTTCTATATGGAACAGGTAATGCAGCAACATGACAAGAAACTTTTTCTCTGATCTCAGGCAAAAGTTTCATAGTCATTTTAGGCCCTCTAAAACAATTTAATCCAACAACATCAGCACCATTATCCTCTAAAATTTTACATGCATCTCCTGGAGTATAGCCATCTCTAGTTTTGTCTTTACTTTTTATAGAAAAATTACAGACAGCAATTAGACCAGCATCTTTTATAGTTTTAAGTGCAATTTTCATTTCCTCTAGCCAAGATATTGTTTCTGCAACAATAAAATTTACACCAGCTTCTTTTGCCCACTGAACTTGTTCTTCATACATTTTTTGGCATTCAACATGACTTTGTTTGTCATCAGGATCGTAAATGTTAGTATTAGCAACATCGCCGCAAACCATAAGATCAAGATTTGGAAATTCATTTGCAGCATCTTTGGCTATTTTAAGAGCATTTTTTTGAAGTGGTTCAAGAAGATGTTCTTTTCCAATTATTCTCAATTTTTCTCTATGACCATAGTAAGTAAATGCTTGAACAACATCACTTCCACCTCTAATAAATTCTCTATGCAATTGTGAAACTACTTCTGGATGTTCTAGAACAACTTCTGGAACAAAAGCACCTGCCTGAAGATATCCTCTTCTCTCCATTGCAAAAAGATAGCCTTCTGCACAAAGAACGGGACCTTCGTTTAATCTTGAAATTAAATCTTTATTCATCAATATATTTGACAGTATACAAGTTTTTTAAGCATGCGTCGATTACAAGATGTAAAACTGAGATATAAATTTATGAAAAATGATATTAACAAATGGGTTAATTCAAAGTCCTGTTCTTTAAATTCAATTGATTTTGCAGATAAATGTCGTCAAAAACTATCTGATACAGGTGTTCTACTTCTCCCCCAATTCCTTTTACCAGAGGCTCTTAACCAAATAAGAAAAGAGGCTCAAGCACGAGCTCATTTAGCTTATTTTACAAAAAAAACTCATAATATTTATTTATCTGAACACGATACATCATTACCCGAAACTCATATTTTTAATCGCCAGGTAAAATCTTCCAAAGGCTGCATCACAACCGACCAAATACAATCAGAATCTGGACTGCATGTTATTTATAATAATTCTGTATTTAAAAAATTTATCGCACATATCGTTCAAGAAAATGCCATTTACCCTTACGCAGATCCGTTGTCTGGTATCAATATACATTACGCGAGAGAAGGAGAAGAACTAGGTTGGCATTTTGACAATTCTTCATTTGCTATCACTTTGTTACTACAAACTCCAAAAGAAGGAGGTGTCTTTAAATATGTAAGTGATTTGCGCGACACCAACTCTGAAGAGATGAATTATGACGGGGTTGAGGCTGTGCTAAATGACAAAGCACCTGTAAAAACTCTTCACATAGAAGAAGGTACATTAGTATTATTTAGAGGGCTTAACTCTCTTCATAGAGTTACACCAACTATTGGCAACAGAACTCGTATTTTAGTTGTCTTAGCCTATAATAATACAGCTGGTATTTCACTATCTGAATCTGCGCGGATGACATTTTTTGGAAGGCTTAGTTAAAAGATCATGAAAAAATTTCTAGGAATCTTAGTTTTGGGTTTTTTGGCTTGTACTAATATTAATGCAGAAAATATAAGACATACATATTTTGCGGGAGGTTGTTTTTGGTGTATGGAGGAGTCTTTTGAAAAGACAATTGGTGTACAAGAAGTCATTTCGGGCTATTCCGGAGGAGATTTGCCTAATCCGACCTATAAAGAGGTTACTTATAAAAATACAGGTCATTTTGAAACAATAAAAATAATCTATGATCAGAACAAAATTAATTTCGAAGACTTGCTAAATTTATACTGGACTAACATAGATCCTTATGATGCCGCAGGCCAATTTTGTGATAAAGGACTTAGCTATAGATCAGTTATATTTTATCAAAATAATTTACAAAAACAGTTGATAGAAAAATCTATTAAAAATATTGAAAAAAAATTTAATGGAGAAAAAGTTGTTACATTTATTAGAAAATTTGAAAAGTTTTACCCAGCAGAAAACTACCATCAAGATTATTATCAGGAGAGTTTAGCTAATTATTTGATATACAAAAAAGCTTGTGGCAGGGAAGAACAATTAAAGAAAATATGGCAATAATGAAAGAGTTTTTAAGGATCTTGGTTCTGAGTTTAATATATGACTGAAATATATAAAGAAGAAGGCAACAAAAAAGAAAAAGAAAAATTAGATAATATTTGCGAAGAGTGTAAAAAGAAAGATGAAAGTGTTTCTCAAAATTTGATGATGCATGGATACAAAATTTGCGATTCCTGCCAAATATCAAAAACTATTTTTCCAGTTTAATGCACCCGAAACCAGAGGCGGGATACAGAAAAAAACTTCCCAGCGTAACCATAAACTTAAACTGAGTGTGCCCGAACTGTTCTTCTAAAATCATTGGGGCATAAACTAAATATTATAAATATTTTTAAGTTCTGCCCCAAATGTGTTTGAAATTTATTGAAATATGATTAAGCTTTTTGCAGATTAACTGCGGAAGGGCCTTTTTCACCGTTCTCAACTTCAAATGTTAGTGCATCACCTTCGTTTAACTCCAAGTTTGCTTCTCGAGCTGCTGAAGAATGTACAAAAACATCTTTTTCTTTGTCGTCTCTTTCAATGAAACCATAACCTTTTGTTCCATTAAACCACTTAACTTTTCCACTTATACTCATTTTATCTTCTTTCTCTTATAATTTAACTTTATTGTTAGAAAATACTAACAACAGCACCCTTTAAATTGATTTGATAAGAAATGTCAACTTTAAAAAATTATGGAAGGGGCGCTCTATTGCCCAGTGTAATTAACAAAACACCCAAAACCAGAGGTAAAATTGAGATAAAAATTTATCCCTATTTACCACTAAATCTATAATTGGAGCCATTTGGGTACAAATATTTTTACAGTTCCAGATTCACACTGTAAATTTTCATTCAAAAACTTATTAATATTTGGATCTGTGAGTTTTACAATTGCAAAAGGGTAGGGTTGATCAATAAGAATTCTGCCTACTTCGAAATTTTGAAATTTAATTACTTCATTTTCATTAATCTTACCTTTTATTAATTTTACTGGCAGCAGTCTTCTTCTTAACTTGCTTCTTAACTTAATTCGAGAAGTATTCTCTTGGCCAATGTAACATCCTTTTTTAAAATCTAAGGCATTTAATTCTTCAAGATTATTTTCAATGCCAAAAATTTTTTCTTTTAACTTATTTAAATTTTTTTCCGGTATACCGATCTCATAACATTTGTTGTAGTAATCGTCCTTATTTGCAATTTTTAGATTCAATTTTTTAATTGATAGATGTAATTTTTCTAACGAAGAAATTAATCTAGCACCTATAAGTTCATTCCTTGGATCCATAAAAATTAGATTTGTTCTATATTGCATTGTAAAACCTAAGGAATTTTTGCTATTTTCTAAAGAAACAAACTTGTCTTTTGAAATTACAGCCGCAACGTAATCATTGCTTTCATTTTTACAATTTACCTTTGATCTCAATTTATAATTGAAAAATATTTCAATTAATTGTTCAACATTTGATTTTTCACAATCAAGCAGATAACCATCGTTGTGTTTAATAATAAAAAAATCTACGAGATATTTGCCCTGGGGTGTCAAAATTGAAGCAAAAGAGGAATTATTATCTGTAACGGTATTGATATTTTTAGTAATAATATTCTGCAAAAAATCTTTGGCATCTTCGCCATTTATGAAAACAAAACCTCTATCTTCTAAGATATATATTTCATCTATGTTCATATTTGTAAGTTATTACCTTATAATATAGTTAATAATTCTAAAATGTCAGAATCTTTTGATTTAATTATTAAAAATGGGTTATGCTTTATTGAAGGAAATTTAAAAAAAGTTGATATTGGCATAAAGAACTCATTAATTAGAGAAATTAAAGAATTATCAGCGTTTAAGACTAGTCAAGTTGTTGATGCAAAAAATTTATTGGTATTACCCGGCATTATAGATACCCAGGTCCACTTTAGAGAACCGGGTGCAACTGATTCAGAAGATTTATATTCTGGAAGTCGTGCTGCTGTTATGGGTGGCATAACATCTATATTTGAGATGCCAAATACAAATCCATCAACCTCCAGTAAAAAGGAATTTTTAAAAAAAATTAATTTAGCAAGCAATAGAATGTTTTGCAATTATGCTTTTTATTTTGGCGCAACATCTAACAATTTTAAAGAATTAAGGGAGTTAGATAATTTAGAAGGATGTTGTGGGGTTAAATTATTTGTTGGTTCATCAACTGGCGATTTGTTAGTAAAAAATGAATTAGATATTGAAAAAGTTTTTTCTAGTAGTTCAAAAATAGTATCTGTTCATTCTGAAGATGAAGAGATATTAAATTTAAGAAAGCGATTGATAGAAAAAGGAAAAGTATTATCCCATACAATTTGGAGAAATGAAGAATGTGCCATTTCTTCTACAAGGAGAATAATAAAAATAGCAGAACGACTAAATAAAAAAGCACATATATTGCATGTATCTACAAAAGAAGAAATTGACTTTTTATCAAAACATAAAGGAAACATTACATTCGAAATCACTCCTCAGCATTTAAGTTTAGCTTCTCCAAGCTGTTATGAAAAATTAGGAACTCTAGCACAAATGAATCCCCCAATTCGAACAAAGGAACACCAAGATAAACTTTGGTATGCAATAAAACATAACATAGCAGATATTATTGGATCGGATCATGCTCCGCACTTGAGAAAAGATAAAAAAAAACAATATCCAGAGTCTCCATCCGGAATGCCAGGGGTACAAACTTTAGTTCCAATTATGCTAGATCACGTAAATAGTAAAAAATTAACAATCGAGCAATTTGTACGACTCGTAAGTGAAAATCCAGCTAAAATATTCAATATTAAAAGTAAAGGATTTATAAAAAAAGGCTATGAAGCAGATCTAACTATTGTTGATATGGATAAAATTGTAAAAATTGATAACGACAAAATAGAGAGCAAATGTAAATGGTCACCTTTTCATGGTGTCGAAGTTAAAGGATTTCCCGTAATTACAATAGTTAATGGTGAAATTAAAATGAAAAACGGCAAGATAACGGGTAAACCAGGAGGAAAACCGCTAAAATTTTAAAATTTTTTGTTGAATTATCTTTAAGATTTACTTAATTAATTTGCTTTAATATTAAACTTGATAACGTAGGAAAATTAACTAACAAAAGGTTTTCATGGGTAAACTAAAAATAATTGTAATAGCTTTGGTGGCATTGATTGGAATATCAAGTAACGCTTATGCGGAGGTAGCTTTTCTTCAGCCCGATGATTTTGTTGGATTTACTTTTTGGCTTGTGTCAATTGCTTGTCTAGCAACTACAGCTTTTTTTTTCCTAGAATATGGTTCAGTTGCTCCAGCTTGGAAAGTTTCAATTGCTGTTGCAGGCATAGTTACCGGTATAGCTTTCATACATTCTATGTATATGAGAAACATATGGGTCGAAACTGGCGACTCTCCTACAGTTTATAGATATATTGATTGGTTAATTACAATGCCGTTATTATCGATAGAATTTTACTTAATACTTTCCACGGTCAGAAAAGTTTCATCAATAATATTTTGGAAATTTTTGATTAGTACATTAGTAATGGTACTTGGTGGCTACGCTGGCGAAGCCGGCTATATTTCGTCTTTCTTAGGTTTTGTTATATGGATGGTGGCATGGCTATATATTTTATACGAAATATTTGCAGGGGAAGCCGGAAAACTTTGTGCCAAATCCGCTAACATAGCCATGGTTAAGGCATTTGAAACAATGAGAATGATTTTAACCATTGGTTGGGCAATATATCCTTTAGGATATGTTTTTGGATATTTAACCGGTGGTGTAGATTCCAACACATTAAATGTCATTTATAACTTTGCGGATTTCATTAACAAAATCGCTTTTGGTTTGGTTATTTGGGTTGCTGCTACAGCCAATACTATTGGATCAAGACGATAATAATAAGAATTTTAATTGTTAAAAAATAGAACCAGCATTCTTTGCTTGCCCAATTTTTTTTTGCAATTTATAAGTAAATTTTCATGGCAAAAATAACTTATATTGAACATACAAACAAAAAACACATTGTCGAAGTGCCTAATAACATGAGTGTTATGGAAGGAGCAGTACAGAATAATATTCCTGGTATCGATGCAGACTGTGGCGGATCAATGGCTTGCGCTACATGTCATGTTTATATTGATGAAAAATGGTTTGATAAATTTAAAAAAAAAGATGAAGGTGAAGAAGATATGTTGGATATGGCTTATCAACCAAACAAATTTAGTCGGTTGAGTTGCCAGTTGCTAGTTTCTGATGAACTCGATGGTTTAATTTTAAGAATGCCATCTAAACAAGGTTAACTAAATGATTACAACCGATGTTTTAATTATTGGCGCAGGACCCACAGCTTTATTTGCTGTACAACAATTAGGTTTAATAGGTTTAAAAGCAGAAGTTGTCGATAATCTAGATAAAGTGGGAGGTCAATGTAGTGAACTTTATCCCGATAAACCAATATATGATATTCCTGCAATTCCAGAATGTACAGGAGAAACTCTAACCAAAAATTTAATGAAACAAATTGAACCTTTTAATACTAATATTCATTTAAATGAAAGAGTAGATCAGTTAGCAAAGGAAGGAACTAAATGGAAAATTACCACAAATAGAAAAAAGGTATTTATAGCATCCAGTATAATTATAGCTGGAGGGGTTGGTTCTTTTGAGCCCAGAAAATTTCCTTTAAAAAAAGCTGAAAAATTTGAGGATAGCGGTGTTTTTTATTCGATCAAAGACAAAAAATATTTTGATAAAAAAAAAATTTGTATTTTTGGTGGAGGAGACTCTGCGCTTGATTGGTCAATAGAATTGTCCAAAAATTCTAAAGTTGTTTTGGTACATAGAAGATCAGAGTTTAGAGGAACACCCAAAAATGTTGAAACTGTTAAAAAACTTGAAAAAGATGGAAAAATTCAAATTGAAACACCTTATCAAATAAATTCTATAGAAGGAGATGATAAAATTAAAGCTATTACAATAAAAGATGATGAAGGAAAAATAAAAAAGATTGATGTAGACTATATTCTTGGTTTTTTTGGTTTGGTTATGAAATTAGGACCAATAGCAGAATGGGGATTAAATTTAGATAAAAAACATATACCCGTTAGTACAGAAAATTTTCAAACTGATAAAGAAGGAATATTTGCTATAGGGGATATTTGCACCTATCCAGGCAAAATTAAATTAATTTTGTCAGGTTTTCATGAAGGAGCATTAGCGGCTAGAGGATGTTTTAAATTAGCTAGACCTAACGAAAAATATAGACATGAATTCACAACAACATCTAAAACTATTCATGAGAGATTAGGTAAAAAAAAGTCATAGAGTTATATGATAGAATTATTTTATTCGCCGACACCGAATGGAAAAAAAGTGTCTGTCATGCTTGAGGAAACCAAGATTAATTATAAAATTACATATATTAATTTAAGTAAAGATGAACAATTTAAACCTGAATTTCTTAAACTTAATCCTTACGGAAAAATTCCAGCTATAATTGATCACGAAAAAAATTTTACTTTAATTGAATCGGGAGCAATACTTATTTATTTGGCTAAAAAAAGTAATAAATTTCTTCCCAAAGAAAATGAAATAAGAATTTTTGAATGGTTGATGTTTCAAATAAGTAATGTTGGTCCAACTTTGGGTCAACTTCATCATTTTTCTCATTTTAACCCAGGTAAAAGTTTGTACAGTGAAGAAAGATTTTATAAAGGTGCTCTTAGAGTATATGCCGCACTAAATAACCAACTCAAAAAAAATAAATATATTGCAGGAAAGGAGTATTCAATAGCAGACATTTCTTTGTTTCCATGGGTAGCCAGACATGATTGGCATATGCCGGATAGAATTAATTTAAGAAATGATTATAAATTTTTAGTCAATTGGTATGATAGAGTTGGTTCTAGACCTGCGGTAATTAAAGGATACGATTGTTTAAATACTGGAGAAAAAATACCTAAGATAAAATTATAATTCCACGTGAATTTTTTCTTCTCTTTCGTGTTTCTCTTGTGCGGCAATGCACAAAGTTGCAATGGGTCTTGCGATTAACCTTTTCAGACCAATTGGTTCGCCTGTCTGTTCACAAAATCCATAAGTTCCATCCTTTAATCTCTTTAAAGCTGCATCAATTTTAGAAACAAGTTTTATCTGTCTATTTACCGTTCTCATTTCCACATTTTTCTCCGTATAAGAACTTGCCTGATCAACAACATCTGGGGATGAAATATTGTCAACTAAATCACTAGAGTATAAGGCTTGAGAATTAGACTTGATTATTTCATTTTTCCATTCAGTTAACTTTTGCATAAAATAAGCCTTGTGTTTTTCACACATATACTTTTCTTTTTTATTGGGCTTATATCCCTTTGAAATTCTTGTAGGCATAACAAAATAAATGTGGGGGAGTATATTCAGCATTAATTTACTGTCAAGTTAAGTTAGTTTATATAAATTATATCTATGTTTATTAAACAAGGTCAGATTAGTAAGTTTTTTGTAATTTTTTTATTTGTTCATGTATCAATTTGGACATTAATTCCCACTTTAGCAAATTCGAATCTTCCACTGGATACAATAGAAGCTTTAGCTTGGGCTAGCGATATTCAATGGGGTTATAGCAAACATCCACCATCAAGTGCATGGTTTTCTGGATTAGTATTTGCAATTTTTTCAAATCAAGATTGGGCATATTACCTCCTTAGCCAGCTATTTGTTGCTCTAAGCTTTACAATAGTGTGGAAATTTTCTGAGGATTTTTTTAAAAAACAGATTCATAGATTTATATCAGTATTATTATTAGAAGGTATTTATTTTTACAATTTTACTTCACCAGAATTCAATGTTTATGTTTGCGAGTTACCCTTTTGGACCTTAACGGTTTTCTATTGTTGGAAAGGAATTAAGCAAAATGATTATATAAGTTGGTTATTATTTGGATGTTTTGCAGGATTTGGAGTTTTATCACATTATCTATTTTTTTATCTGTTAATGGCCTTAGAAGTATTTTTTATCTATATGATATTTAAAAAAGAGTTAAATTCTAAATGTTTAATTTCTCTAATCGCTTTTTTAATAGTTCTTTTGCCTCATTTAATTTGGCTGACGGAAAATAATTTTATTAGTATTAACTACGCACTACATAGAACAGGATTAGAGGAATCAACTTTTTTGAACCACTTATATTATCCAATAATTTTTTTAGCAAAACAGTTTGGAATAATGGTGCCTTTTTTTATAATGCTATTATTTATTGTTTCAAAATTTAAATATAAAATAAATCTTAAAGATAAAAAACTGATATTTCTAATTATAATAAATATCGTACCATTACTTTTAGTTTTTCTAACTTCATTTTTTTTAGGCACAAAAATTAGAACTATGTGGATGACACCTTTTTACTTATTTAGTGGAGTATTGTGTGTTTATATATTTCGAACTAAAATTTACAGAGAAAGATTCAAGTATTTTTTAAATGTGTTTTTATTTCTGTTTATTTTGTCCCCATTAATTTATTTTTATCATTCAATTTCCATAAAAGATAAAAGAACAGATTATCATGGAAAAGAGATAGCTCAACTTATTCAAACTAAATGGGATAACACTTTCTCAAATGAAATTGAAATAGTGTTCGGAAATATATGGGACGCAGGAAATTTATCATATCATCTAAAATCAAAACCGGAATGGACAGGAGGCCTGTGGCATGGAATAAAAAAAATACCTGATAATACAGATGGAGGAATAATTGTAATTGGAGATTATGATGAAAATATATTTGTAAATAAGATTTGTACCATTTCAAATACATTGTCTCATGTAGTTTTATTGCAACTTAAATATTTTAACCATAATGTTTGTATGATTGGAAAAAAATGAAAAAGTTTATAATTTTAATACCTGTATACAATGATTGGAAGTCGGCCTCAAAACTCCTAAAAGAAATCGATTTACAAACTGTTGAATGGGAATCGGAAGTGTCTGTTTTAATTATTGATGATTTTTCAACTGAAGCAAAATCAGATATAGATTCAAATTTTAAAAAAATAAAATCAGTGAAAGTTTTGAATATGAAAAAAAATCAAGGACACGCAAGATGTTTTGCCACCGGGTTAAAATTTATCATCGAAAGGGAAAATTTTGATTATGTAATAGCCATGGATGCTGATGGCGAAGATAGGCCAGAGGAATTGAATCTGCTTTTCAATAAGTCAAGAGAATATCCCAACAAAGTTATTACTGCAGAAAGAATCAAGAGATCGGAAGGACTGTTATTTAAATTTTGTTATGAAATTCATAAATATTTAACTTATATATTCACAGGACACCTAATTAAATTTGGAAATTACAGTTGTTTGCCTAGGGATTTTGTAGTTAAAATAACCAAAGAACCTTCGGCTTGGAGTAGTTTTTCAGGATCATTAACTAAATTAATTCCAGATCGAATTTCCATATCCTCTATTAAGGGTTTGAGATATTACGGTCCATCTAGAATGAGTTTTTTTAATCTCTTAATCCATTCTTTTTCTATAATTGCGGTTTTTAAAAAAACCGCTTTTTTACGATCTTTTATTTTTTTATCTGTGTATTTATTGTTAATTTTTCAATCTTTATCTTTTATTACCCTGTTACCTGTACTTCTAATTATAATTTTACTTTTCGCGGTAGTTTGGACTTCAAACCGTGAAAATTTTGATCAGTTCAAAAAATCCTTGGATAACATTTCAAGTATTGATAATTTTAATTAACCTTTACAATTGGCAAACAATCAAAATTAGCAGTATCAATTTTTGAAGAAAATTTTCTTCTTATATTCCTTTTTTTATTTAGGCCCGCATCAGCTAAGCTTAAAGTTGAACGTCCATATCTATAATTTGTATAATCAATAGATTTCATCAAACTTTTTATTCTTTTTTCTTTTGATGAGAAAAATAGATTATGAGTTTTTTTTGAATCCAATAATCCTGATAAAATTATTCCCGTTTTTTGGTATTTATAACCTTTTTTAAAAATAGATTTTAATCCTCCTAAAGCATTTTTTACTATTTCAATACTATTATCGGTAGCGATTGGAAAATCAATTGTTTTTGAATTTGAATAAAATATTTTTTTGTTTTGAAAAAAACTTGTTCTTATAAAAATAGTTATAGCTTTTGCTAATAAAGATTCTGATCTTATTTTTTCCGCAGCATTTAAAGAATGAGAAGCAACAGACTCCACAAGTATTTGAAAATTTTCTACTTTTTCGCCAAATGATCTTGATACACAACAACTTTTTCTTTTTGCCTGATAGGTTTCTAAATCAATACAAGAAA
>AZYC01000019.1 GCA_000513075.1 alpha proteobacterium SCGC AAA288-G21
ACGTCCGTAGCGTAGCGCTCTATCCAATTGAGCTAAGAGCCCTTAAATTTATAAATTATAATAACTTATTTTAGCCAGGAGGTCGAACAAGTATGTAACAAATTTAAAGTGGTCTTTTATTTATCCTATGGTTTAGAACGTGCGGTAAATGGTTTTGGTAAAAAATATTTCTTATTAATATTGGAGTATTGAGCGTAATTTTTAATTTTTATTAAAATATTTTTTTAGAATTAGTTTTTGAACCCAAAATTTGGCATCTAAATTACTGTGTTTAGGTTCTAATAATTTTTCTAGATTTTTTAAAATTAAAGTCATATCTGTAGTGTCAACATTTGTATGGCTGAAAAAAGATTAAATTGTGGTAGAATTAGATCAACAAAAACTATAATTTAACTAGCAATGGCAACAGAAATATCCGTTCCTGATATTGGTGATTTCGAAAGCGTTGAAATCATAGAAATTTTAGTTAAGCCAGGCGATACAATTAACAAAAATGATCCAGTTGTTACATTAGAAAGTGACAAATCTAGCGTTGAGGTGCCATCACCGTTTACAGGAAAAATTTCTGCATTAAAAGTTAAAATAGGTGACAAGGTTTCAAAAGGAAGTGTTTTGGCTCTAATAGATGATGAAAAAGTAAAAGTTGAGAAACAATCTTCAGAAAAAGAAAAAGAAAAAACTAAACCTCTAGTGTTAAAAGAAGATAATCTTTTGCCTGAAACAGAAAAAATTATCAAAGAAGCAGAATCAACCGTAACCCAAACACCAAAAGAAAAATCACCACAAAAAGTTTATGCTCGCCCGAATGGTTCTGATATCGATCCAACAGAAACACAAGAATGGCTAGATTCTCTAACAGCAGTGGTTGCAAAAGACGGTACTGAACGTGCTCATTATTTACTTAAGAAATTAATTGATGAAGCTTATAAAGAAGGTTCTAATCGACCTTTAACTAGGATTACCCCGTATATTAATACCATACCTACTGAATCAGAAGTGAAGTCTCCGGGTGATCAAAATATAGAACGAAGGATACGATCTTTAATTAGATGGAATGCAGCAGCTATGGTTGTAAAAGCAAACAAAAAAAATCCTGAACTTGGTGGACATATCGGAACATTTGCTTCTGCAGCTACACTTTATGATGTTGGAATGAACCATTTTTGGAGAGCAAAAAATAATAAGTTTGGTGGCGATCTTATTTATTTTCAAGGTCATTGTTCTCCAGGAATTTATGCAAGAGCTTTCTTAGAAGGAAGACTTACTACAAAACAACTAAATAATTTTAGACAAGAAGTAGATAAAGGAGGTTTATCGTCTTATCCTCATCCATGGTTAATGCCAAAATTTTGGCAGTTTCCAATAGTATCAATGGGTCTGGGCTCCATTATGTCAATCTATCAAGCAAGGTTTACGAAATATTTAATTAATAGAGGTCTATTAAAAGATGAAAATAGAAAAATTTGGACATTTCTAGGTGATGGAGAAATGGACGAACCAGAATCTTTAGGTGCAATTGGATTAGCCTCAAGAGAAAAACTAGACAATCTTGTATTTGTAATTAATTGTAATTTACAGAGATTGGATGGACCAGTTAGAGGAAATGGAAAAATTATTCAAGAACTCGAGGGTATTTTTAGAGGAGCTGGATGGAATGTAATAAAAGTTATTTGGGGATCATATTGGGATCCTTTACTAGCTAAGGATAAAAATGGTTTGCTTGTCAAAAGAATGGACGAATGTGTTGATGGAGAATATCAAGCATTTAAAGCTAAAGGTGGAGCTTATGTTAGAGAAAAATTTTTTGGAAAATACCCTGCATTAAAAGATTTAGTTTCAACAATGACTGACAATGATGTATGGAGACTCAACAGAGGGGGCCATGATCCTCATAAAGTTTATGCTGCTTATGATGCGGCAATGAAAACCAAAGGTAAACCAACTGTTATTCTTGCAAAAACTATTAAAGGATATNGTATGGGGAAATCTGGTGAAAGTACCAACATAACCCATCAGCAAAAAAAATTGGGAGAGAAAGAATTACTTTACTATAGAGATCGCTTCGATATTCCCCTTACAGATAAACAAGTAAAAAATGTTGAATTTTACAAACCCAATGAAAAATCGGATGAAATTAAATATATAAAAGAAAGAAGAATGAAGCTTGGAGGGAATTTACCTGAACGAACTTCTTACGCAAAACCAATTAAGAAGCCTTCAAGAGATATTTTTGAAAATATGCTGAAATCTTCAGGAAATCGTGAAATGTCAACTACCATGGCATTGGTCCGAATGTTAACAAATTTATTGAGAGACAAAAACATTGCGCCAAAGTTAGTTCCTATTATTCCTGATGAAGCCAGAACCTTTGGAATGGAAGGTTTTTTCCAAAAAATTGGAATTTATGCTCATGAGGGACAAAAGTACGAACCAGTAGATTCTGAACAGCTCAGTTTCTATAAAGAAGATAAAAAAGGTCAAGTTTTGGAAGAAGGAATCACCGAAGCAGGGGCTATGTCTTCTTGGATTGCAGCAGGAACAGCATACACAAATCATGATTTAGAAGTTGCATGGATATATTATTCAAAACATGGGAATCAAGATATCCAATGTAACCCTATAGCGATTAATGGTATAGTATATACACCTGTATCAGGTGGACATATAACTGCAATTAATGGTGAAACAGGTAAAGAAATTTGGCAATCTAAGAAATTTGGACTTTCTGTAGCACAGAGGGGACTAGTTTATTGGCTAGGCGATTTAAACAATGGTCCAAGATTATATTTTTCAAATAGAGAAAATTTAATAGCTTTAGATGCAAACACTGGCAAGTTGATAAAAAGTTTTGGTAAAAGCGGCGTGGTCAAAAGAACTGGTCTAAACGTAATTACTCCAATAATATATAAAAAATTTATTGTAATAGCCACGTGGGATAAATCTTTAGAAGTTTATAATCTTTTGAACGGCAAAACTGAATGGAAGTATAAGTTTAAAAAAAACAGTACTAAACGCTATGGAGGAAAAAATTATAGGGACAAAGGTGGAAATCCATGGGGCGGGATTTCTGCAGATATTGAACGAGGCATAGTGTTTATAACAACCGGTAATCCACATAAATTTTTTGATGGAACCAGGCGACCTGGTAAAAATGAGGGATCAAATAGTATCATTGCGATAGATTTAAATAAAAGAAAAGAGCTTTGGTCTTTCCAAGAAGTAGCTCATGATTTATGGAACCTTGATATACCATCTCCACCAATTTTAACTACAGTAAAAAAAGATTCTAGATTAATAGATGTCGTGGTAGCACCAACAAAAATTGGTAACACATTAATTTTAGATCGGTTATCCGGAAAACCTATATATGAATATCGTTTACGTAAAGCTCCAGTTTCTAAAATTCCTGGTGAAAAAACAAGTGAATATCAACCAGATTTAAGATTGCCAGAACCATTTATGGATATAAGTTTTAATAAAGACAAAATCTGGTTTAGAAATATTGATAAAAAAAAGCAATTTTTAAAAAAAATTAATGATTTCAATTTTGGCCGTTTTGAAACCTATGAACTCGGAAAAAAAAATTTACGGATTGCAGGTGGTGCATCTTGGCCAGGTGCATCGATAGATCCAAATAAAAATATTATGTATGTAACTTCTGCCCAAGGTATCGAGGAAAATGAGATAAAAATGAGTATAGTAAAAAATAAAAATTTAGGACCAACTTTTTTTAGCACTATAAAAATCTTATTAGATGATGACATTTATCCAATCATAAAACCACCTTGGGGTACTTTAACTGCAATTAATTTAAATAATGGTAAGATATTATGGCAAAAACCATTAGGTGAATATGAGGAATTAACAAATAAAGGTTTTGGGATGGATAATGTTGGAGGTGTAACTTCTACCAGTGGAAATATAGCTATAGCAACTGGATCTTTAGATAAAAAAATTTATATTTATAATTCACTTAATGGTGAAGTAATCTGGGAATATAAAATGCCATTTATAGGATCAGCACCTCCAACAACTTATATTGCAAATAATAAACAATATATAGTTGTTCATGCAACTGGAGGAATGGCTTTAAAAGGGGGTTATCCAAAATTGGTAGAATTTGGTAATGCTTTAGTGGCTTTTAAATTAAAAGAATAGAACTTTAGTATATGAATTTTAAATGGCTAACACATGTTCCTTTACAAAAAGCTGTCGTTTATTTTTTTATCCTTATATTTCTTATTCTTTTATTTTTAGCGTTTATTTTTTAAATTAGATTATGAGTAAAGAATTTAAACAAATTAGTACTTCAAATGGCTTCATGAAACATAACGGTGGAGTTCTGTTCAGAACTATTTCTGAAAATGAATATGAATTTAAAACTAAAATCAATGAAAACCATCTAAATAATGCTAAGATTGTTCATGGTGGATTTATCGCTGCATTGACAGATGCTGGAGTTGGTACAGCAGCCCACAGAGCAACGGGTGAGAACATATGCGTAACTATTTCTTTAGAATTAAAATTCATTTCTCAAGTTAAATTAGACCAAGAATTAATAGGATTAGCTAAAGTTC
Source organism: alpha proteobacterium SCGC AAA288-G21 (assembly GCA_000513075.1). GTDB lineage: Bacteria > Pseudomonadota > Alphaproteobacteria > Pelagibacterales > Pelagibacteraceae > AAA240-E13. Next base: position 4,578 of record AZYC01000019.1, read on the forward strand.
AAAAAAAAACCAAATCATTAGTTTTTTTGACTTGCGAACTAAGAGCTGATGATAAAATTGCAGCAACTGCTTCGGGGATTTGGAAAATAATCAAAAAATAGATTATTTTTATATTTTAATTTCTAAGTCCTTATCCTGAATATATTTAAAATTATATTTTAAAGACAACTCTGCTTTGTGAAGTTCAATTCCCATATCAGCTGCATGCTGTAGTGTTGAAATAAATTTTTCTCTTATCAAAGTATTTACAATTTCTATTGCCGTTTTACCTTTGATTTCTGCTATCATGTCATTAGCAGGTGAATTACCTAACTTTGTGAATATACAATATCCTACCCTTATAATTTTCTTTTTTTTATCAACAGCAATTAAAAAATATCCTTTTGGGTCCATTTTCCAATCTTTGATCCTATGATACTTAGCAATTATTTTTTTTTTTATTTTTTTGTTAATATTGTACCATCTGCCTTTTATAACATTTTTATTAGTAAAATTTTTTGTCATTGATTAGATTTTTTTATCTCTTCTATAGTTTAAATAACCAAAACCAAACAAAAACAATAGAGCAAAAGGATAAATAATTGCTTTATTTGGCCTATCCAAAATTTCAGTTTTAAATTCACTAATTACATCACCTGTTTCAACTCCTGATTTTTTTGCAAGACCATTCCATTTAAGTGTGTCTATGGTCATTCTTCCTTCTTTGTCGACAAGATTAACACCATAGTCTTCCAATGAGTAATTTTCCTTAAAGCTATCCTTGTTGATTACAAAAAGCTTATATCGGTCACCATATTCTGTTCGTCTCGTTACCCTTATATGGACATCTCTATCTGGTTTTAAATTAATAAATTGTAAATTATTTATTTGTAATTGTGCATATTCATAGTTTGGATAAAATTTATCAAGCACGTAGTCTGGCCTAAATAATGATAATGATATTAAAATAAAAACTACTATTTCGTACCACCGCAATTTATTTATAAACCAACCCTGTGTCGCAGCTGAAAAAACCAGTATAGCAATCAATGATGTTGTTATTACCATCAGACCGTGCCAAATACTTTTGATTCCGATAAGCAAAAGTTCACTGTTAAAAATAAAGACTATGGGAAGTATTCCTGTTCTTAGACTGTACCAAAAAGCTTGAATACCTGTCTTGATAGGGTCAGCTCTTGATATTGCTGCAGCTGCATAAGATGCTAAACCTACAGGTGGTGTAACATCAGCCATTAAGCCAAAATAGAAAACATATAAATGTACCGCTATTAAAGGAAAGACATAACCTGATGCAGCACCAACCTCAACAACAACATGTGCCATCAACGCTGCAACGACAAGATAATTTGCCGTAGTTGGCAATCCCATTCCCAAAATAATACAAAGAACAGCAGTTAGAGCTAATAATATTATTACATTACCACCTGCAATTGCCTCAACAATTATAATTAAATTATTGCTTAATCCAGTGGAAGCTACCGCTCCAACAATGATTCCCGCTGTTGCAATGGCAATTGCAACATTAATCATATTAATTGCTCCTTTTTCTAAACCTGCAATTATTTCATTGATACCAAGTTTTAATCCATTAAATCGGCTAAGATTATTTTTTTTTGCTGCTAATGCCTCTCTAACAAGAATAATAACCATTAAAGAAAGAATGGAGTAAAATACAGCCGATGCGGCTGTCCATCTTTCTATTAAAAGAAGATAAACCAAAATAAATATTGGAATTAAATAATGAATTCCACTTAAAAAAGTTTTTCCAAGTGGTGGAATTTCACTTTCAGGTAATCCTCGAATATTTAGTTTTACAGATTCAAGGTGTGAAATATAAAAAAGTGCAATGTAAGATATAACAGCCGGCAAGAATGCATGAGTAATGACTGTAAAATAAGAAATACCTAAAAGTTCTGCCATAACGAAAGCAGCAGCACCCATAATGGGTGGCATTATTTGACCATTTACAGAAGCTGCAACTTCTATAGCGCCAGCTTTAACTGCAGGAAGTCCAGATTTTTTCATAATAGGAATTGTAAAAGTTCCTGTGGTAACTGTATTAGCTACCGATGAACCTGAAATTAATCCCGTCAGTCCGGAGGCAAGAATAGCTGCTTTAGCGGGTCCTCCTCTCATTTTTCCAACTAAGGCGAAAGCTAAATTTATAAAGTATTTACCTCCACCCGCTGTATCTAAAATTGCGCCAAATAAAACGAATAAAAAAATGAAACTAACCGAAACACTTATTGGAATTCCGAAAATTGCTTCTCCACCAAACCAATGATATCCAACTAATCTTGTGATCGATAAACCCTGATGTGAGATTAAATATGGCATTGATTGACCAAAAACTGAAAAAAGCAAGAAAATAAGTGCTATTGCCACCAAGGGAATTCCTATTGCTCTACGAGTGGCCTCTAATAACACAACAATTCCGAGTGCTCCAATAATTAATTCATAGGGTATAATGAATGATTCAAATTTAATTTTTGCTAAAATTCCTTGACGATAAACCAAACCTTCATAATCAAAAAAAATGTATAAGGTCACTAAAAGCGATATAAAAACCAAGATAAAATTTGAAGTTGCTATTTTTGATTTTCTTTTTGATTTTAAAGTGGGATAAACCAAAAAACATAAAACCAGTCCAAAAGCTAAATGTAATGATCTAGCAGGAACATCAATAATTTTACCAAAGTTTAAAATGTAGGGCAAAGGTGAAGCGTACCATAGTTGGAATAGCGACCAAGATATCGCAACAATGGCTACTAACTTTAGGTTCCAACCCTGAAGATTTCTTTTAGTACTGCCGTCTTCATCAAATTTATCTAGGTTAACTGATTTGTTATCAATATCTTGATCAAGACTCATTATAGGAGAATAAAAAAAAAGGCCCAGTTGATTAACTGGGCCTTTAAATTCTAAAGACTTACATTAAGCCTGCTTCTTTATAGTATTTTATTGCTCCAGGATGTAATGGTGCAGATAAACCATCTACGATCATTTTCTTTGGATCAAGATTAGCAAATGCTGGGTGTTGTTTTCTAAAATCGTCTAAATTTTCAAAAACAGCTTTAACAACTGCATAAACTAGTTCATCTGATACATCGGCGCTTGTTACGAATGAAGCCATTACCCCAAAAGTTGTTACATCTTTTTTAGATGTTTTATAAGTTCCTTTTGGAATTGTTGCCCATGCATAAAATGGATTGTCAGCAACCAATTTTTTTACAGCATCTGTCTGTAAATCAATTATTTTTGCTCCACAGCCATCAGTTGATTGTGCAACACCTGCGTTTGGTACACCAACTGTATATCCAAATGCATCTATTTTGCCGTCGCAAAGGGCACCTGATTGTTCTGATGAAGTTAGCTCAGATGTTCCACCAAAAAAACCTGTGTCTACTCCGTGAGCTTCCATTAAAACTTCGAAAGTTCCTCTTTGTCCTGAACCTGGATTTCCTATGTTGACTTTCTTGCCTTTCATAGAATTCCAATCTTTAATTTTAGATTTTTTTCCAACTATAATTTGAAATGGCTCTGGATGAGCAGAAAATACAGCTCTTAAACCTTTGAAAGGTTTAACTTTATCCGGTTTTGAACCATTGTACGCATGATATTGCCAATCAGACTGCGCTACACCAAATTGTAGTTCACCCTCCATAATTTGACCTATGTTGTAAGTAGATCCTCCTGTAGAAGGAGCTGAACATCTTAAAGCTTTGTCAGTTCCCTTTTTTCTTCCGTGTTCAGCGGATTGAATTTTTGCAACCATCTTACAAACAGCATTACCTACTTGAAAATAGACTCCCGTCGGTCCACCCGTACCGATAGAGAAATACTCAGCTGATTTTGCAACGCTAATTAGAGAAAACGATGCAACAAAAATCAGTAGAGAACTTGCTAAAGATGAAATTATCTTTTTCATACTTTTCCCTCCATTAATGTTTTATTATGAAATATCCTAACAATAAATTTAGAATGAGTCTCAAATTTTATCTGCCCAATGTTTTAACTTTGAAACACCTTCAAGAACGTTTGGAGCAAATTTAGAAAGAATACCTTGATTTATTTCTTTACAACCTGAAGTATTATTTAGAAATTTTTCTCCATCAAAATCGGTAAAGCTCAATCTTGCTAGCATTTTGTTCTCAGAAAATCCAAAGTCACTACCAGGCAATAAAACAACTCCGGTTTCATTTATGATATTTTTACACATTTCTGAAGAGGTTCGAAATTTATTATTAATAAATTCTGGCATTAAATAAAATCCGCCTTCAGGCTTGTTAATTAAAATTTTATTCGATTTTAGATTTTCATATACATACATTCCTATTTCTTTAAGAATATTTTTTGTCTTATTAACATAATTGCTATGATCTTTGGCAAAGGCTGAAATAGCCGCATACTGAATTGGAGAACTTACAGAAGTAAAAGACTCACTAGCTAGAATTTTTAAAGAATTTTTTATATTGCTCAAGCTCTCAGGAATTGCAAAAAAACCTAGACGCCAACCACCAGCTCCACACCACTTACTTAATCCAGTACTAATTATTGTTCCTTCAGGATTATAGTTCGAAATTGAATCATATTCATCACTGAATGAAAGTTCAGAATAAATTTCATCTGATAATATTAAAATATTATATTTTTTTGCAACATTTGCTAAATCATTTAAATTTTTACATATTGTGCCAGAAGGATTATTTGGTGAATTTAAGAACAATAAGTAATTCTTATTTTTATTTAATTGAGCTATATTTTCAATTTGTTGAGCAGTTGGAAACCAATTGTTTGAACTTGTAGTTTCAATCCAATGAACTTTATTTCTTCCCAAAATGGCCTGGGGACCATATGAAACCCAACTAGGAACCGGCAATAATATATCACCTTCAAATAATATGTGTAATAGAAACATTAATTCTTTGGTTCCAGGACCAATGATTATATTGTCAGCTCTAAATTGTTTTTTGTTTTTTTTGTTTAAATATAAAGCAACTGTTTCACGAAGTTCGGTTAAACCCTGCATTGGTAAATATTTGTTTTGATGTACATTATTTATTAATTCATTTTTTACAATTTCTGGTATTGGAAAGGGAGACTGTCCGAAACCAAATTTGTAAACTTTTTTCCCCTGATCATGAAGCCGTTTAGTCTCCTCATTAATTTGTAAAGTAGCTGATGGTTTAAGTTTTTTGACTATATCTTTAATCATTCTTTTCATATAATTCTTTAATATTTTTAAATTGATTTAGAGAATCGGGATTTACAAGAGCTTCTAGATTTTTAATTTGATCACCTTCAATTGTTTGTTTAACAGCAAGTTCAACTATTTTGCCATTTTTTGTCTTTGGAATATCTTTTATTGGGAAAATTTTGTAAGGCACATGCCTTGGGGAAGCATTTTTTTTAATTTGCTTTTTTATCTTCATAATTAATTCTTCAGTTAGATTATATTTAGTATCTAATATTACAAATAAAATAATTCTAATATCATCATCCCAGGATTGTCCGACAACCAAAGATTCTATAATCTCATCAAATTTTTCTACTTCAGAATATATTTCTGCTGTTCCCAGTCTTACACCCCCAGGATTGAGTGTCGTATCAGACCTACCATAAATTACAAACCCTCCGCTATCCTTTACTTCTGCATAATCGCCATGGTGCCAAATATTTCCATATTTTGTAAAATATGCATCTTTATATTTTTTGTCTCCTTCATCATTCCAAAACTTTAAGGGCATAGAAGGAAAAGGTTTTTTGCAAACAAGTTCTCCTTTTTTATTTTTAATCGAATTGCCTTTTTCATCAAAAATGTCTACATCCATACCAAGTCCTTTATTTTGTATTTCTCCTGAAATTACTGGCTGGTAAAGATTTCCAAGTACAAAGCAAGAAAGTATGTCCGTACCTCCAGATATTGAGGCTAGATGAACATCTTTTTTTATATTTTGATAAACATAATTAAATCCATCTTTAGATAGAGGAGATCCGGTAGAACAGATGGTTTTTAAATTGGATAAATTAAATTTATTTATCGTTGTGATTCTACTTTTTCTTAACGCGTCTATATATTTTGCACTAATACCAAATAAGGTTATATTTTCAGTATTTACAATTTCGACTAAAAGATCATCTTTTTTATACATTGGAAAACCGTCAAATAGTACAATTGATGCTTTAAGAGCTAGTGAACTAACCAACCAATTCCACATCATCCAGCCACATGTCGTGAAATAAAAAATTTTATCGTTTGGATTTATATCACAATGCAAATACAACTCTTTAACATGTTGTAAAAGAACTCCCCCCGCCCCATGACAAATACATTTGGGTTTGCCAGTAGTTCCGCTAGAATAAAGGATTGCTAATGGATGATTAAATTCAAATAATTCAAAATTCATATTAATTTCATCATAATCAAAAATATTTTTCCATTTTAAAACGTTTACCTGTTTAAAATTAAATTTCTTTTTTGAAATATCCGACCCTGGATAAGGAACAATAATTAAATGTTCAATTGATGGAATATTTTCTAATATTTCTTTTGACCTACTTAATACTTCTATTTCTTTTCCATTATAAAAATATTTATCAACAATAAATAAAATTTTTGGATTTATTTGAGAAAATCGTTCTACTACACCTTTGGTGCCAAAATCAGGCGAACACGAAGACCAAATAGCTCCTATAGCTGCTGATGCCAAAAAAGCTTCCATAGTTTCTATGCAATTTGGCAAGTAGGCAGCAATTCTGTCATTTTTCTTTATTCCAATTTCTCTTAATAATTTTGATATTTTGATGATATCTACATTAAGATCACTCCAAGTTTTGTTTTCTTTATATCCATTTTCACTAATAAAGGTTGCTGCTAATGAATTGTCATTTTTTGGCAATAAATTTTCTGTAAAATTCAATTTAGAGTCGGATAAAAATTCATTTTTATAAAATATTTCAGAAAACTGTATAAGCCTATTTCCTAATTGACCTTTAACATTTGAAAATTCCCAAATTGATTTCCAAAATTCTGCTGAGTTTTCAACTGTCCATTTCCATAATTTTTCGTAATTATCTTTATGGTTTAATCCGTATTTTTTTTTTAAAAAATTTTCAAATTTAAATAAATTTGATTTTCTTAATTTTTCATCAGAACATTTCCATAAAATTTTTGTCATTTAATATTTTATATTTAGATAAAATAGTTGAAAAAAAACAATATGGAAATTATCCTTATTATGTTAGTGTTAAGAAACTAATAACTTAAAATGAGAACTCTTTAATAAATGATTCGGTCATGTTTTAGACTTCTTTTGTTCTAAAACCTAAACTAGATCTAGTGGACATTCAAAATTTAAACACAAAACATGGATTTGAATAAAAAACAAGTTACTGCAGTTCTTGGACCAACCAATACAGGAAAGACTTACATGGCTATTGAAACGATGTTGGGTTTTGAAAGCGGAATTATAGGATTTCCATTAAGATTGTTGGCAAGAGAAGTTTACGAAAAAGTTTTAAAGAGAGTCGATCCTTCAAAAGTTGCTTTAATAACTGGAGAAGAAAAAATTATTCCTGCAAATGCAAGGTATTTTCTCTGCACCACAGAATCAATGCCTATAGATAAATCGGTAGAATTTATCGGTGTGGATGAAATTCAAATGTGTGCAGATTATGAAAGAGGACATATATTTACAGATCGTCTTTTAAATTTAAGAGCTGAAAAAATAACAATGTTTTTGGGTTCACACTCTATGAAAAATATTATTGAGTCTCTTGAAGAAGATGTTGAGTTTATAAACAAAGAAAGATTTTCGAAACTTACTTACAGTGGTCAAAAAAAAATATCTAGATTAAATAGAAAAACTGCAATTATTGCTTTCTCAGTTGAAGAAGTATATGCAATTGCGGAATTAGTTAGAAGACAAAAAGGTGGTTCAGCAATAGTAATGGGTTCATTAAGTCCAAAAACGAGAAACTCTCAAGTAGAACTGTATCAATCAGGTGATGTTGATTATTTGGTTGCCACCGATGCCATTGGAATGGGAATTAACATGGATATAAATAATGTTTATTTTACCGACTTAAAGAAATTTGATGGTAAAAAACTAAGAAAACTAAATCTATCAGAAATATCTCAAATAGCTGGAAGGGCAGGTCGTCATGTAAATGACGGAAATTTTGGTATTACTGGACAATGTAAAAATCTAACGTCCGAAGAAATTGAATTAATTGAAAATCACAAGCTAGAATCTCTTCAAAAAGTGTGCTGGAGAAATTCTAATTTAGATTTTAATAATTTTGAAGCTTTAATCAATTCTTTGGAAAAAAAACCTGATAAATTATTTTTGAGAAGAATAAATGACTGCGAAGATGAAAAAATCTTAAAATATCTTTTAAGAAATAATTCTAAATTCAAAATCCGTAATGAAAAAAATGTTCTAAAAATATTATGGGATTGTTGTCAAATACCTGATTTTGTTAAACATACTTATGGTAATCACTTAGAAGTAGTAACCAAAGTTTTTAATTTTTTAATTTCAAATAAAGAAAGAATCCCAAATTTATACATGCGAGAACAAATAAAAAATTTGGATAAATTGGATGGAAATGTAGATACTTTAACAAATAGAATATCAAATGTCAGGACCTGGGCTTATGTTTCTAATAAAAAGAATTGGGTACAAAATCAAGATTATTGGATTGAAAGAACTAAAGCTATTGAAGATAAATTATCAAATAGACTCCACGAAGAATTAACAAAAAGCTTCATAGACAGAAGAGCAAGTGTATTAGCTAGGAGTCTTAAGCAAGACACAGTTTTAGAAACAGAAATAAAAAATGACAAAGACGTTATTATTGATGGTCAGTATATCGGAGAATTAAAGGGACTGAAATTAAATTTAGATTTTAGAACAGGAGCCCTTAATACAGACATTAAATCGCTAAAAAAGGCAGCTCGTCAGGGAATTGGCCCGGAATTGACGAAAAGAGTAAATCTTATTATTTTCAGTGGAATTTTAAAATTAAATGAAGATTTTAGAATACTTTGGTTAGATAATCCTATCGCTAAGATTACACCAGGAAAAAATTATTTAGAACCAGATATAGATTTAATCACCGATGATATATTGGATTTAGATCCAAAAAATAAATTAAAAGAATTCCTACATAATTGGTTAAAAAATCTTATAAATACTGAATTAAAAGACTTGGTAAATTTAAATAAATTTGAACAAAAAAATAGTTCAGTACGAGCTTTGTGTTATCAATTATTTGAAAATAATGGAGTATTAAAAAGAGATTATGTTAATGAATTTATAAAAAAGCTTAAACAAGAAGACAGAAAAATATTAAGAAGTTTGGGTGTAAAAATTGGAAGGTATCATATCTTCTTGTACAGAATATTTAAACCAAGCGCAGTAACTATTAGAGTGCTTCTGTGGAAAAATTTTTTTCAAAATAATTCAAAATTAAATCCCCCCAAGTTTGGTCTAAATTTTTTAGATTTAAAAAAAATCATAGATCAAAAATTTATGTTAATTTGTGGTTTTGAAAAATTTGAAAATTTTTTTGTTAGAATTGACATCTTGGAACGGTTGTTTATTAAAATTATAGAAAATAATAAAAAAAATAAAATAAAATTAAACTCTGATATGATTAATCTACTTGGTTGTAGTAAAGACAATTTCATAAAATTACTTAAATTAATGAATTACAAAGTCGAAAAGGGAGAAAAAGAAAATGAAATACATTTTAGATATATGCCAAAAAATACTAATATCAAAAAAAAAACTATTAAAAAAATACAAGAAAAATGATAATCCATTTAACGTTTTAACTAATGTAAATTATAATTAAAACTGATGATGGCAAATATTTTCAGAAAGAAGACTAAGGATATAAGGAAAGCAAAATAAGCCTTGTTCTAATTTGTGCGGTGTTTCTTCATATCATAAAAATATAAGAAAATTATATTAATAAAAAAAAATCAATTATTCTAAAAACCTTGTCAGATTTTCAGATAAAAAGAAAAGTGATCCTAAAGTCGTTCTTAATAAAGCAAAAATAAAGAAAGTCAGTTTAATCAAATTATTGAATTTATAAGAAAGATAAAAATTCAAGAAAAAAATTTCAGATATAAAATTCTTGAAGTTTTATGGAAAATCATATATTCAATTGGTATTTTGAATATGAATGAATCTACCTTAATGAAAAGGTCTAGTGGATTATTTTACGTATGCAAAAAAAAAATAGACATATAAAATATCAATTATTAAAAATAAAACAATATGACGTATATAGTTAAAGAAGAGTGTATTAAATGTAAATTATTAGATTGTGTTGAAGTATGTCCGGTTGATTGCTTCTACGAAGGTAAAAATATGCTAGTAATTAAACCTGATGAATGTATAGATTGTGGCGTTTGTGAACCTGAGTGCCCAATTGATGCAATCAAAGCAGATACTGAACCCGGTATGGAAAAATGGGTGGAGATAAATAAAAAATATTCTGAAATTTGGCCTAATATAAATCAAAAAAAGAATCCTCCAGCTGATGGCGATAATTTCAGAAATGAAAAAAATAAATATGACAAATATTTTAAAGAAAATATAGAATAAATATGCCAACAATAAAGAAAAGAAAAAAGAAAGCTAAAAAAATTAAAAAAAAAAAATTAAAAAAAAGAATTTATAGAAAAAAAATAAAAACTAATCAAACTGGCAAAAATAACTTTGAACGAGAAAATGTTTTACGGATTTCAAAAAATTATGACCAAAAAGTTGAAATAGAAAAAATTAAGAAACAGGCTACAGAAAAGAAGATTTTTAAAATTAAAGATCATATAGTTTATCCTAAGCATGGAGTTGGACAAATTTTTTCGGTTGGCACCAAAACTATTGGCGGTATAGAAGTTCACTGTTATGAAATTAAATTTACAAAAGATAAAGCAGTTGGGTTACTTCCAATAAATAAGCAATCTCATTTAAGACCTCTATCAAGTATAAATCAGATAAATAAAGCAATTAGTATTTTGAAGGGAAAACCTAAAGTAAAAAAAACAATGTGGAGTAGAAGAGCTCAAGAGTATGAACAAAAAATTGTTTCTGGAAAAATCTATGATTTAGCAGAGGTAGTAAGAGATTTAAATAAAGGGAATGACACTTTAGTGGAGCAATCTTATAGCGAGAGACAATTGCTTGAAAAAGCCTACGATAGAATTCTAAATGAATTTCAAATAGTACTTGGAATTTCTCACGAACTAACTCAAAAAAAACTTGATAAAGCCCTTAAAAGAATTTAATCAGCTGAATAAAAAATACGCTCCTTACAAATTTTGTAATAAGGAGCGTATTTAAAGAAAACTCTGTTATCTTCTTCTTCTTTTTTTAGCTTTCTTTTTGCCCTTTTTTTTAGCTTTTCTTCTTTTAGCCATCTTTATCTCCCTTTGTTACTTTTTTACGAATCAAAGTGATTCGGTTTATGTTTCTACTCTTATGTTTTTTTTTATTGATGTCAAACATAAACTTTTTTGAAAAAAATTAAAAATAATTAAAAATAATTAAAAATAATTAAAAAAATTAATTCTTTTATTAAGTTACAAATAAGTAAGTAATAACAATAGTTTTTAGCAAATAAATAAACTAAATCTAAGATTGAAATAATTAATTTTTATATAGATTTTCTAAAATATTTTTATATTTTTCAACAACTTTATTTCTTTTTACTTTCATTGTTGGCGTCAACAAACCATTTTCAATTGAAAAATTTTCGTTAATTAAATAAAATTTTTTTATTTTTTCAACTAAAGTTAAATTTTTGTTAGTCTTGTTTATTATTTCGTTTATTTTTTCTTTTTGACCTTTAAATTCTTTATTAGGAACGATTAGAGTTACCAAATAATTTTTTCCATCTCCATATACCATGCATTGATCTATTTCTAGAAAGTTTGACAATTGATTTTCAATTTTGGCTGGCGAAATATTATCCCCTCCTGCACTAACAATTATATCTTTTTTTCTATCCGTAATTTTTAAATAGCCATCTTCAGGATTTATTGCACCAATATCCCCTGTGTGTAACCAGCCATCTTTTATTACTTTTTCTGTATCTTCTTTCTTATTCCAGTAACCCAGCATCACATTTTCCCCTTTAACCAATATTTCTCCATCTTCAGCAATTTTGACTTCGTTTCCTTTAAATGGAGGGCCGACTGTTTCAACTTTAATTTTTTGAATTGGATTGCAACTAACTACTGGAGAGGTTTCGGTTAAACCATATCCTTGTAAAGTAGGTAGTCCAATAGCATTTAAAAATTCGCCTATTTCTTTGTCTAGGGCCCCACCACCAGAAACAAAAGCTTTTAAATTACCTCCAAATTGTTTTTTTACTTTTTTTCTGACTAAAACATTTACGATAAAATTTAATAATTTTTCAGATAAACTCATTTTACGTTTTAGTAGTTCTTTTTTACCTAGAAAAATTGTTGCTTTGATTAATTTGGCTTTAAGACCAGTTTGTTTTTTCATATTCATATTTATTTTGTTATAAAGATTTTGGTAAAATCGAGGAACTGCGGT
>AZYC01000020.1 GCA_000513075.1 alpha proteobacterium SCGC AAA288-G21
TTTGTTTTTAACAATTGCTGCGGTAGTAGTTGGAGGAACTTCTTTATTAGGAGGTGTTGGTGGATACGGATTAAGTGTAATTGGAGTTTTGATTTTACAAATAATTACAACTGTATTAGTTGGTTGGGGTTTAAGTTGGCAAGGACAACAGTTTATATTAGGTTTATTAATTATACCAATGGTAGCTCTATACGCTAGGTCGCCACACATTAGATCGCAAATTTAATTGGTGAGATTTAAATGACAAAAATTAATTGTGATATGGGAGAAAGTTTTGGAATTTATTCAGCTGGTAATGATGAAGAAATAATGCCCTTAATCGATATTGCTAATGTTGCTTGTGGATATCATGCATCAGATCCTAATCATATGAGGAAAACAGTTGAGTTAGCAAAAAAGCACAATGTTAAAGTTGGTGCCCACCCTTCTTTTCCTGATCTGCAAGGTTTTGGAAGAAGAGAAATGAAAATGCCGAAACTAGATTTAAAAAATATGATCATGTATCAAGTTGGTGCACTTAAAGCCTTTTTAGATGAATTAGATATGCCTCTAAATCACATCAAGCCTCATGGATCATTATATGTTATGGCTTCAAAAGATGAAGAAATGTCGCGAGCTATAGCTGATGCAGTTACACCTTTTAATGTCAGTATATATGGAATGGCAAATACTGCTCATGAAAAAATTTATAAAGAAGAAAGGAAACTTGATTTTGTTGCAGAGTTTTATGCAGATTTAGATTACGATAAAAATGGCAAGTTAGTTATAGCAAAAGGTAAAAATGTTATTTATGACAGTAATCTAGCTGTCGAACGTGCCTTAAGAGCAGTTTCAGAAAAAAAAGTTAAAACTACAAGTGGTACTGACATAGATGTAGGATGCGATACGATTTGCGTACACTCCGATACACCTAATGCTGTTGAAATTATTACAAAGCTAAAGGACGCTCTCTCAAAAAAATAAGTAAATGAAAAAAATATTAGTTGCTAACCGTGGGGAAATAGCTTGCAGAATTATTGACAGCTGTAAAAAATTGAATCTTCATTCAGTTGCGGTTTATTCTGACGTAGATAAAAATAGTAAACATGTAAGAAAAGCTGATGAATCAGTTCATATAGGCGGTTCAAAAGCTCAGGATAGCTATTTAGCTTCAAATAAAATAATCGAAGCTGCTCAAAAAGTAAAAGCTGACGCTATTCATCCTGGTTATGGCTTTCTAGCCGAAAATGATAAATTTGCACAACAAGTAATAGATGCTGGCATTGTTTGGATTGGGCCTAAGCCTAATACTATCGTGTCTATGGGCAATAAAGATATAGCTAGAGATTTGGCCCTAAAGAGCAATCTGCCCATTTGCCCAGGTTTAAAAAACAAAGACTTAGAAAAAAAAGATGATTTAGAAAAAAAATGTAATGAGATTGGCTTTCCAATTCTAGTAAAAGCGAGCGCTGGTGGTGGTGGAATAGGAATGCAAATTGTAAATAATTACAATGAATTAGTTAAATCTGTAGAAAAAACAAAAAATTTAGCAAAAAAAGCTTTTGGCAATAGTGATATCTTTTTGGAAAAATTTATAAAAAATGCAAGGCACATAGAGATACAAATATTTGGTTTTGGTGAAAAAAAAGCTGTCCATTTTTATGAAAGAGATTGTTCATTACAAAGACGTTTTCAAAAAATTATAGAAGAAAGCCCTGCACCAAAAATAGAACCAACAATAATAAACAAAATGACTGAGAGCGCAGTTAGCTTTGCAACAAATCAAAAATATGAAGGAGCCGGAACAATAGAGTTTATTTATGATGTAGATGAAAAAAAATTCTACTTTTTAGAAATGAATACAAGAATCCAAGTAGAACATCCTGTAACAGAAACCATAACAAATTCTGATTTAGTGGAAATGCAAATTAAATTTTCACTAGGCATAAATTTAAATTTAACAGAGCAAAAAAATATTAGTAGATCTGGACATGCTATTGAATGCAGACTATATGCCGAAGATCCTTCAAAAAATTTTCTTCCATCCCCTGGGAAAATATCAAAACTTAAAATTCCAAATGCTGGTTTAGCAAATATTAGATTGGATATCGGAGTTGATGAAGGAGATGAAATATCTTTTTATTATGATCCAATGATAGCCAAAATTATTTCTAAAGGATCTACTAGGACTGAAAGTATTAATAATATGATTCAATATTTAAAAGAAATTAAAATTGAGGGAATTAATACTAATAAATCTTTTTTAATATCAGTTCTTCAAAATAAAGATTTTGAGGATGCAAATTTTAATACAAAATTTATTGAAAATAATTTAGCTTCTTTTATTAATAAAAAAAAAGATATTATACCAACCAAACAACATCAAGATACTAGTAAAGTTAATCAAAAGTATAACGATAAAGATGTAAAAGCTTTCGAAAAAATTATTTCTAAAACTCCTAAAAGTAAAAATGGTCAAGACTATACAGATAAAGATTTAAAAGCTTTTGAGAATATTGTTTCTTCAAAAACTAAAACTGCAGAAAATAGGGTAAAACCCGAAGTGAAAAATGTTCCAGGTAAAATTTATGACACACCTAAATTTTTGCCCGCAGGTGATAAATATATGCTCATCGAATTTGGCAACGTTATGAATTTAGAATTAAATTTTACTGCTCAAAACTTAGCTAAAGCAATCAAAGATCATAAAGTTAAAGGAGTTTATGAAACCTCTCCATGTTTTGCATCAATGCTAGTACATTATGAGCCAGAAGAAATAAAATTTAACGATTTAAAAAACGAACTAAAATCTCTTATAGATGCTTTAGGTCCTGCTGGTGACATAGAAATTAATAGTAGAATTTTTTCTTTTCCAACTGTTTATCTTGATAAATGGACGAAAGAATGCATTGAAGATTATTCAAACAAAATTGCAAAAAAAAAGCCTGATCCAGAACTTATTACTGAATTAAATAATCTTGAAAGTACTGAACAATTTGTAAGAGTACATTCTGGAACCGAATATTGGGTTTCTGCTATAGGTTTTTGGCCTGGTCTTCCATTTATGATGGCTCTTGATCCAAGGTGTAAACTTACAGTTCCAAAATATAATCCTCCAAGAACATGGACACCAAAAGGGACAGTAGGAATGGGAGGTGCTTCTACTTCAATATACCCTGACAGATTGCCAGGTGGATACCAAATTTTTGGCATTATTCCTGTTCCAATCTGGGATACGAAAAAAAGTTTTCCAGTATTTGAAAACAACATATGTCTTTTTCAACCTGGAGACAGAGTAAAATTTATTCCTACAACTTATGAAGAATTTGAACATGTATCAAAAAAAGTAAAGGAAAGAACTTATGATTACAATATTGTTGAATATCAGAAATTCTCAGTAAAAAATTATAAAAAATGGTTAACCACAATTGATCAAACAAAAAGGTTTTAATATTTATGGTGCAAGTAATTAAAAAAGGCCTGGAAACTTCTGTACAAGACTATCCTGGAAGAATTGGAACTTTAAACCTAGGTTTTCCACCTTCTGGCCCAATGGATAGTTGGTCATTTAGACTTGCTAATGTTTTAGTTGAAAATGAACCTGGGACTGCAGCTTTAGAATGTCAGTTCTTGGGACCTACTCTTAAATTTAATAGCGATAGAATCATTGCTATCACTGGAGCTAACATGTCTCCAAAAATAAACGGAACTCCAGTACCTTTATGGGAAAGCCTAGAAGTTAAAAAAGATCAGGTTTTGGAAATGTCTTTTGCAACGGTAGGAGCCAGATCTTACATTGCTTTTTCAGGAGGAATAAATACCACGCCATGGTTAGGTTCAAAATCAACTTTTCATAAAGCAGGAGTTGGAGGTATCGAAGGAAAAGCAATCCAAGAAGGTCAAATTATTCCTTTAAATAAATCTAAGTCTGTTGCTGGCAGAAAAATTAAAAAAAATTCTATACCTGTTATGTCTACTAATAAAAAATGGTCTGTAGAAGTTGTTAAAGGTCCTAACGATGACTGGGTTGATGAAAAAGGACATAAAATGTTTTTAAATTCTGATTGGAAACTTCAATCTAAAAGTGACAGAACTGGTTATAGATTAGATGGACCAAAATGGTCTTTTACAAAAAAAGCAACTCACAAAGGTTTGGAACATGGAACATTTCCTTCAAATATTATTGATCAAGGTTATCCTGTAGGTGCTATCAATTTAGCTGGACAAACTCCAATTATATTGGTCAATGATGGTCCAAGCATGGGTGGCTTTATTGTTCCTTACACTGTTCCTTCAGCTTCTTTTTGGAAACTCGGACAAGCTAAACCAGGGGACAGATTTAATTTTGTAGAAATATCAGTTGAAAAAGCTCAAGCATTAAGAGCCGAACAAACAATGATTTGCAGTGAAGCAAGTTTAGTTTCTTCTGATAAAAAAGATATATTAATTAGAAAAAAACAAATCAAAAAAATTGATCATATTAAAGTAGTAGATTTCGACAAAGAAAAATTAGATGAAAAAATTAGAAATAAAGTGATGGAAAAAAAAGGAATGAAAAATATAAAAGTTCGTTTCTTTAATTAAGAAATTAATATGAAAGAATTTTCTGGCAACTGAAGTAAAAACAACTATTCCGGGTAATGTGTGGAAGGTTTTCGTTAAAGAAGGCGACGTAGTAAAAAAAGGAGATCCATTATTTATTATGGAAGTTATGAAAACAGAAATTCATCATGATTCTCCTGTCGATGGCAAAGTTGTTAAAGTTAATGTTGTCAATGATCAAGAGGGCATCGATCCAGGCACAGTGGCGGTAGTCATTGAATGAAAAAAAAAGAAAAAAAAGAATCTTTATACTTAGCAATAATCAATGATCTTTCTGAAGACATAGGAATATCAACAGAAGAGACGAAAAGCTTAGTTGATGTGGCTTTGTCTTCTACTGATCCTAGAAATGTAAATTATGAACAGCTAAAACAAGAAATTACAACTTTTCTTTTTATCAACATTTTTTTTCTCATCTGTAAATTATAATTTTTATGAAAGAACAAATAATATTGTATAATGGTCCAAACTCTCCTTTTGGGAGAAAAACTAAAATAACTTCTTTAGTACAAGAAATTAACTTAGAAGAAAAAATTATTAATGTTTATGAATCCGATTTTTTAGATAAACATAATCCTTTAAGAAAAATACCAACATTAGTGGTTAACAGTTTAACTATTATGGATAGTGATAATATTTGCTTGTATCTCGATTCAATCTCAAAAAAAAATACGTTATTTCCTAAAAAAAACTATTGGCAGATAATGACATTAACTTCAATTGCTAATGGATTAATGGAATCCGTATTAGAAAGACGCATGGAAACAGTCAGAACTGATAATGAAAAAAGTAACAATTTTATTAATAAACAAGAAACCAGAATTATCAAAACAATTAAATGGTTAGAAAGTAATTGGGATAATTATAACGAAAATTATTTGACCATGGATCAGATAGCTATAGCCTGTGCTTTGGATTACACAATTTTCAGATTTAATGATAAATGGAAAGCAGAAAGTTCAAAACTTAATAAATGGTTTAGCGAATTCATTAAAAAAGATTTTATGAAATCTACAACTCCCTACGATAAATAAAATAAATATGATTAAAGCAGCTTCAATAGGATTGGGATGGTGGTCGGACGAACTTGCAAAATCCATACAAGGAAAAAGTAGAAAAATAAGAATTATAAGCTGCTATTCCAAAAGTAAAAAAAAAAGAATCAATTTTTCAAAAAAATATAAAACAAATTACCACGACTCTTATAACTCTGTAATCAAAGATCCCAATATTGATGCTGTGATTTTAACAACTCCACACTCTCTACATGCAAAACATACAATTCAAGCATTGCAAAATGGTAAACATGTTTTTGTAGAAAAACCAATGGCAACAAAATATTTAGATGCAAAAAAAATGTATTTGGCTGCAAAAAAACATAATAAAATTTTATCTGTAGGTCATAACAGAAGATATTCAAGTGTGTCTGATTTTATAAATAATTTAAACCGCCAAAAGAAAATTGGTAAAATACTGCACATAGACGCAAATTACTCTGCGTCCGGAGCTTTAAAATATAAAAAAAAATATTGGCGAGCAAATAGAAAAGAAAGCCCAGGAGGAGCTGTAGCGGCTCTGGGGATACATATGATAGATTTAATGTGCTACTTTGGTGGAAAAGTTAAATCAGTACAATCATTGGTAAAAAAATTTGCCGTTAAAGTAAACATGGATGATACTACCTCAGCCCTTTTCGAATTTAGCATGAACTGCACAGGAAATTTAACAACTATTTTTGCTTGTCCCTACACTACAACATTTAATGTATTTGGTACTAATATGAATATTTTTTCTGATGTAGATAAAAATAAAATCAAAATATTTTATAAGAATGGAAAAATACAGAAACTAAATTTAGCAAATAAAGACACGCTTTTTTTGGAATTACAAGAATTTGCAGATAATTGCAAAAACAGAAAAAAATATAAAGTAAAAAACTCAGAAGCTGCTCATAATGTTAAAATTATGGAAGCAATTGTTAAATCTTCCAAAAAAAACAAAAAAGTATTTTTAGCCTAGTAAATCTACTTATTAATATATCTTGTAATAGATGGGATAAGAACAACGGCCAAACCAATTTTAAAGAATTCACTTGGCATAAAAGGATATAAGCCTCCAGCTAGTGCCTTGTCATATCCAATAACTGAACCAAGATATCCAACGCCTAATACAAAAATAATAATCGTTCCTATAATTAAAGATATTAAACTTTTTATGTAGGAATCATTATAACCACGCTCTGCTAAAAAACCTATAACACCCGCTGCTATTGCCATACCGTACAAGTATCCTGCGGTTGGTCCGATTAGATAAAGTAATCCACCTCCTTTAGCAAAAACTGGCAACCCTGATGCTCCTTCAAGTAGATAGGCAATTAAAGTAGAAAGTGCTAATTTCCAACCATAAGACATCCCAATGATAAACACTATAAATGTCTGCATGGTCATAGGAACTGGCCAAAACGGAACTTGAATTTTTGAAGATATGGTCAGAAGCAAAGTGCCAAATAAAACTAAAGCAATATTTTTATAATGTGTATTTATTTCGTATGTTGATAGAAGTGAATTAATTAGTGTTGTATTATTTTTCATTTCTTATCCATAGTAAAACATCATTTGTAAAAAATAAAACATAATTTAATCATAATAAAACATAGGTGCTTTTTTCCAATCAAGCCAAGAAACAGGATCATGACCCCAAACAACTTTTGCATCGTTTTCTTTTGCTACCCTTCTTAATTTTTTAACTGATTGTGCTGCGTCAGAAGAAGAAGAGACAAGTCCAGGTAAACATTTATCACACCAGTGATCCCCTGTATAACAAGCATCTCCAGTAAATAACATATGACCAGTTTTTGGAAGATTAACCAGTACAGATTGGTGACCAGGAGTATGTCCTGGCGAAAATATTAATTTTATAACTCCATCACCATACACATCATAAAAATCAGTTTTTCTACCCTGCAAGAATTTCCAACGAATATTAGGTTTATCAAAATCTGCTCTGATATAGGCCGGACCAGAAAACCAATCAGGATTAAATGCATAATCGTATTCTAATCTTTGTGTAATATGAGTAGCATTTGGAAAATGTCCTATTGCACCTGAATGATCTAGATGAAGATGAGTTTGTATCACGTACTTGATATCTTCAGGTTTTGTATTTACAGTTTTTACCATATCTCTACACCATTCTGATACTTTCATCACCGGGTCATAGGCTTCAACCACAGAACCCCAATGTTTATGTTTGTCAATAGCTGCTTCTATTGGCATTCCACCATCAATAATAACGTCACCCTCAGGATGTTTAATTAAAAACCATGGTACAGGTATTTCATAAGGTTCATCGCTGTGATTCATTTTGATAAATTTTAATTTCGTTTTAATTGATCCTGTTTGAAACATATACAGTCTAATACCTAAATTAAATTTTTTAGTTTGTTCAAAAATGTCTTTGTCTTTTTCTTGCACAAATACCTTCCCTACCAAGCTGCCTGATAAATGTTAAAAGCATCTGCTTCCTTTACTTCTCTCGGATTATTAACTAATAGCCTTGTTTGTTTCATTGCATCACGTGCCATTTTTTCACAGGCATTTTTTGGTATATCAACTTCCCTTAATTTTTGTGGCAAACCTAATCTCTTTGATAATTCTTCCATCCTGTCAATAAATTCCGCACTAACTGCTTGGGCTCCTCTATCAGTATTTAAATCTGGAAAAACATAAGGTGCTAGTTCGGCATAATTTTTTGCTGCTTTTGCTTCAACGCTATTGAATCTAAGCACATAAGGTAAAACTAAAGCATTTGAAAGTCCATGTGAAATGTGAAAGGTTCCACCAATTGGATATGCTAGTGCATGGACAGCGGCGACCGGAGAGTTTGCAAAAGTTTTTCCAGCAAGCATTGCTCCAATAAGCATATTGCCTCTAGCCTCTACATTAGAACCATCTGAAACTGCTGTTTCTATTGAATCTCCAAGTAATTTAAGCGCCTCTATTGCTAACATTTTTGATATCGGATTATTATTTTTACTGGTTGAAGCGTATCCCTCAATGGCATGTACCATTGCATCAATGCCAGTTGATGCTGTAGTTCCTGCAGGAAGACCTAGTGTTAGATCGGGATCTAAAATTGCCAAATCTGGTAAAATTATTGAAGACGATACTCCTTTTTTTTCTTCTTCTCCTATTGTAATAATTGCAACAGGTGAAACCTCAGAACCTGTTCCTGCTGTAGTGGGAACTAAAACTAGTGGCAAACGTGGTCCCTTAGCGTTTTCAACTCCCCAAGCCAATTCTAAATCTTCGTTAGAACCAAGTATTAGCGCTACAAGTTTAGCAACGTCCATGGATGATCCTCCACCAAACCCAATAACACCTGTTGCATTAAATTTCTTTCCAATTTCTATTGCTGATAAAAGAGTCTTTCGAGATGGATCTGCTTCAACTTCGTCAAATATCTTAACTGAACCAATTTTATTAAGTTCTTCTATGGTAGGTTTAGTCAATCCTAAAGACATCAAACCTTTATCTGTTATAAAAAGTATACGAAGACCAAGTTTTTTGGAAATTTCTTTACAAGAATCTTTTGCTTGGCCACTACCAAACCGAAGACCAGGCGTTGTGTTAAAATTAAAAGAATTTAAAGTCATAATTTTTTATACAAAATAAATATAGAATATCACCGAAAATATTGCCATTCCTACAAGGATCAATATCCAACCATAGCCTGTTCCAACCTTGTCGATATAATTAACTTCTCCCTGAATTTCATCTGGTTTTTTATAAAGATCATTTGCTAGAATTGGTTTGTTAGGCAAGGTTGATAAATCCATTTTGCTAGCTAGAAACCAAATTATTCCTATACCAAAAAGCCACCAAATAAGTTGATAGCCCCAAATAGAAGGTATTTTAAGAATCCAAGCTTCATAACCCGCTCCAGGTTCTCCAAAAAAACTATTACCAACTATTTGTCCTGGTCCAATTCCAAAAAAAAGCCAAATCAAAACAATTACATAAGCAAAAGATCTTAGTTTTGTTCTGCTTGGATGAAGGCCCATATGATCATCTAAAAAATCATGAAACTTTTGTCTATGCGATCTATAAATATCAATTTTTGTAATATTAGAAAAAGCAGAAATAGAAAAACAAACAAACACATTAAATAACATTCCCCATACTCCAGAGTGTATTGTTAGCGGCCATCTTCCCCAGGGCAACCTGTTACCAGTAATTTGTTGTCCTATAGTTTCTGTTAAAATAACTATAATTATTCCAATAATTAATCCAAATGTTGCCGCTCCTTTTGTTATCCAAGGAAACCAAATCAGGCCTAGTAAAACAATTAAAAACTGAAAGGCTATAGAAATTGCTATGCCACTAAAAATCACCATTGCCGGCTTAGCAAATGTTGCTATATAAAGTGAGGCTAAAAATATTAACATCATAATTATACGAGCGACCGCACGTTCCTTTTCCCAACTTATGTTTGGATTAACATAAACTTTATATAAATCTCTTGTGACAATGCTTCCGGATGTCATTAAAAGAGCCGCTGCTGTTGACTGAAGAGCTGCAATCAGTCCAACTGCCAAAAAGCCAGTTAACCAAACAGCATGCTTATCCATTAAGCTTATAATGTGATAAATTATTAGCGAATGATCCTTATTAGAAACTTCTGGCAATACAGTACTTACAGAAAGACCGCTGTTATTGATATCTGCATTGGCTCCTAGTAAACTTGCTCCAATTCCTTGATATGTTGTAAATATAAACAATAATAAACCTACAATAACGGCAGATCCCCAAATCTGATAATAAGAAAAAGCTTTTGGATGTTTTACAGAATAACTCCACATAGAAAACGAAGGTGAAAGAACTATTCCCATAAAAGAAATTGTAAAAGTAAAAATCATCATTGCGGTCCAAGGGCCACCCACTGCTTCATTCTTTCCTAGTCCAGCCACCCATTGAATGACACCTGGCAAAGCAAAATAGCTATTATAATCACCACCTCCATAGCCATTGGTGCTTCCCCAACTGCTTACTGATGTGCTGGCTATTTTTGCTAATGATTTACCAAAAGTTTCAAAATCTCCTACAAAAAAATAAACAATAATTCCCAAAAGAATTATAGTTAAAAAATAAAGCCAAGATTGAACCACTCCTATACTGACAATAGATTTAAATCCTCCCCTTGTTACATAAAACAAAACAATTAAAGAAATCACCCACATACTAAGTTCTCTAGAAACATATCCTGCTGTTAATGTGTTTACTAAATAGCCTGTAGCACCAAAAAAAACTGCTAGTAGAGGTATTGCTATAAAAAAAGTTACTAATACTGAAATAACACGAATTGTATCACTTTTATAATAATCATAATACATTTCGCCCGGTGTAATATATCCAAACTTTCTACTTAACATCCATTGTCTTTTAAAAAAAAATACACTTCCTAAAGGAACAGTTATGGCAATAAAAGCTGTACCGACATATTGAAAACCATCGTGAAAAACAAGACTAGTTTGAGATATTACTGTTAGTCCAGCAAATGTAGCGGTGGTGGCTGCGAAAAAAAAAACCCATGAAGAAATATTTTTGTTTGCTAAATAATATCTTTCTGGATTATCAGAATTATATCTTGATCCCCTTACTCCCCAAAAAAAACAATAAACAGCATACAATAATAAAAAAATAAATAACCAAAGAGATTTTTCGGACATTGAATCCTTTTTAAATTTTTAAGTACAACGTCTTGGTGCTGACTCACCTCGCTCTTTTTTAATTCTTTCCGCTTCTTTTTGCGCTTCTTCTGGCGAAGAAAAAACTTTATCTTCAAACAAAACAAATGGTTTGGCTCTATCGGCACTAAGTTGACCGACACACCATTCTTTTCCAGGTTTTGTGCACATAACCATATAAGCTCCTGGTATTGGTCCATATTTTCTATTGTTTAAAACAAAAAGACATTTTGCTATTTCATTTATTTTATCTTCGTCTAAATCCTTCATGGCTAATTTTTCAAGGTTGTTTATTGTGGCAAGACCTTCTGATCCAAGAATAGCCTTACCGTCTGTACCTAATGGTCTTGTAATTGTTCGTTTTGACATTATAGAAGTGGTCCTTCTTTTAAAAATCCTCTAATGGCATTTTCTAAAATTTTAGAAACATTATTGTTGTAATTATTGTAAGACAAACTTCCACACCACGAAAGCGAACCTGGAGCAAACAAAGCACCATCATTTGGTGTTTTGTAATAAATCATATCAGCTCTAACCATTGGGTTTTCTGTACCACCTCCATAGTAACCTCTAACTGAAAAGTGAATTTCTTCATTTACTTGTAACATTAAGTTAGTGTGATTTTCAGATCTTGCTAATAAATAAGCATTATGAGGTGTTCCAAATTCTAAATCATATCTATCTAACTCTAATCCAGCTGCTCCACCTCCCACTAAACCAAAATCTCCAATTACTTCGTCTTCTCCTACTCCTTCAAAAATCCAAGAACATTCTGGTTTCTTGCTATCAGGCTCTCTTTTATAATATGACGAAACATCAAATCCGTAGGCTGTAAAAGTTAATCCACACACTTTTGTTGGTATTCTTCCGCGAGCACGCCACATGCCCCCAAATTTTCCATCAAAAGCATTGTTATATTCTCCGGGATTTGCTGTCCAAGCCCTTGTTCCAGCTTCACCTTTTCTTACCTCAATAATATTTGGATTGTCAGGATGATATTCACTAATCCAATAAAAACCGTCAGCTCCTAAATATATCCATCTTCCTCCATTTAACTGATAAGACTCATATGCTGCTATCATTTTTTCCGAACTATATTCTGGATGAGAACCCGTTAAAACACATCGATAGCGATTTAATAAATCAACACCTTCAATATGCAAATCTTCATCTGTAACTACATCAAAATCTAAATTTTTTTCTTCTAACCAATCTGTTAAATGAAGGTCTCCATTTAGTTGCCATAGCGATGGTGACAACCAATGTCTATATTTAGGTCTCATATTAAGAATTGGCCGAAGTCTTGATGAATAACAAACTCCACTACCGTCTGAGTGAAGTGAATAAGTTGATAAACCATATTCTCTGTGTTCATTTAAATATAAATCTGAAGCTGCTAAAACTGGAACTTTTCCAGCAAGTAGTTGGGCTACAACAGAATTGGTTCCTAGGTTATCATTGGAATATGCCATGTAACTATTTGATGGAAGTACAAATAAAAGTTTTGAAGTTGTTTTGCCTTTTGGTGGTTTTATTACAAACGGAACAAAGTCTTCTGTCTCTGGTGAATCTTCTCCATTAATTCTTAATCTTGCAGCATAGACTCCACTTTTAATAAGATCCGGAACATCAAAAGTAAAATCTACCTCCCATCTAGCATCATCAATATCATCATCGTGAAAATGAATAGCTCCATATTCTTCTGGCTTGTGATGATAAACTATATCGTCTGCAGTCCAATTATATCCAGTCATTCCTCTGCAAGGTAAATTAATTATAAAACCATTTAGATGATTTGAGGTCGTATCAACAATAAAAGTTGATGCAATATTTTTAGTTATATTCGCATGAAAATCCCAAGCCCCTATTACTTCTGTTCTCAATTTCGATGTACAGCCACTGTATCCTCTAGCTAAAGATTCAATTTCTGCTTTTGACAAAGCTTTTCTACTTAGCCTAGGTCTGTCAATTTTTCCATTATAAGTTAAAGTTTGCTCGGGTAGTTCAACTGGATTTATTGCTTCTTTATAATGTCCTCCTTGTATATGTCTTCCCGCACGATCAACAAGAGTAGAAGCAGCCATTAAAAAGGGTGCGTCGTTTGCACGTGGTTTTAAGTTATTTGTTGCTTCGACAAATGCTGTTGTTTCGTCTGCTGGATGTAACAAGGACATACCTAATCCACCATTGGTTGGGGTGACACAAGGCTCTTGATAAAGTTTTAGTTTTCCTGTTTCAGCATCATAACTTGCGGCTACCAAATACCAAACTTTTCTCATTAATTTCTTTTCGCTGGATAAAGTCATCACTTGACCAGTTCCATCACCGACCATGACTGAAAGACATGCTTTTTCATCAATGAAGAGTCCGTAACCACTTTTGCTCTTTTCATTCCATTTGGTTAGCAGTCCTTGTCTTCCTTTGTCCGGAGTTGTTGGGAATATATAAGCTTGTATAGTGAAACTTGTTGTATTTAGTAGATCGTTTTGAGGAATAACAACATATGATCCACCATGAATTCTTTGATTTCTCCCTTGAAGAGTTTTATTGCAAGCTGAACCTATTTCTTCTTCCTTATATCCGGGACCTTCTGGATTAGTGTCTCCATGAATTAATCTTACAATTTGAACATCATAATTTTCATTTTTTTCAGAATTAACATAGAACTTAACTTTTTCTCCAGGAAAAGCTGAATATTTATCGCTATAACCAGTAATTCTTAACATGCAAATCTTTCAATAAAATTAATCATTCTGCGTACTTTTCTAAAAGCTCTACAACTCTTTTTAAAAAAATAGCGTGCTCGCAAGCTTCCTCAGAAGAAAAAGATTCTTCTAAAATTTTAACTGGTTGACCTCTTACTCCGCTGCAAACTCCAATTCTGTAATCTTTAAAGGCTTGTTTGCATATCGTAATATATTTGCCTGCCATTGGTTGTCTTCTCAATTTATCTAAAACCGTTCTTAGTTCTTTACTGTGCTCGACCCCTGGTTGATCCTTATGAAGTGCAGGTGCTTTACCAACTGGGCATGCTCTGTGTTCTTCAATTAATCTATTTCTCGTTTTTTCATCTTTTAATAAAGGTAAGACGTATTTACGAGTTATAAAATCATCTGTACTTGTGTGCCCTTGGTTTAGTTGTACTCCAGTTTTTTCTTTAGTCATTATTGATCTCTAATATTACTTATTGGTTCTTTCTTTAATAATTTTTAGCGCTTCCATTAAATATACACGAAATACTTCGTGATTTTCGCTCATTGGAAAATGTCCTATGTCAGTCATTTCGATATAGACGCCACCTTTTATTTGTCGAGCTGTATTTTCTGTTGCCTCAGGAGGTGTTAAATAATCATATGTACCTGTTAACATTACAACAGGGCATTTGTGTCCATCAATATTTTTTAATTCTTTCCTCAAATCATGATCAACTGAGTAAAAATATAAATCTCCCTTAAATGCTTCTGAGCCTTGAGTATAATAATGCCAAGTTAACCATCTGTCTTTTTCTGGGGACTGTGGTGCCATAAGGTCCCATGTTCCACTTGCGCAAACTTGAGCCGCATTTGCATGAGGATGACGCCACCAATCCAAATAAAATCCAGGAGCATAATCTGCTGCCTCTACTGGTATAACTGCTCTAAATTTGTTTGGATGACGCAAAGCTAGTTGTAGTGCTACATTTCCACCAAAAGAAGAACCCATAAAAATAGGCTTTTGCAAACCTAAGGCTTCACATAATTTTAGAATAAAATTACAATAATGTTCAGCTGTTAACTTGTATTCTTCTTTCCACCATTCTTTATTGTGTGGTGGATCTGACTTTCCATGTCTTGGCAAATCGTAAGCAATAACATTATAGTCTTTAGTAATTTCTTTATCTTCAAGCAAACCTCTCCATTGATGATTGTGACATCCAGCTGTATGTTGACAAATTAGAGGTATTCCTTTTCCATTTTGTAGATAGAAAACCTTATATTCACAATCATCAACTTCAATTGTAACATAACGACCTACAACATCATGATGTCTTACCATTGTAATTCTCCTTCCAATTTAAAATAATTCATTAAACCGGTACTCCTATTTTTCTTAGTAATTCAAACTGAACAGTAAAATTTCTTAAATTTTTCATTAATACCAAGTGATTGCCTTCAATTTTTAAATCTCTTAAAAAACTTGCAGCCCATATTCCGTGATACATTGGCTTTGGAATGAGTTGGCCAAACTCTTTCCAAGTTTTTGCAGAAGCTCTAAGAGCAAAATCATAAGGATCCAAAGGTGATGGTTTGGTATTTATACTTTTAACTTTACCATCATGCATTTCGATAATTATTTTTGCGCTTTCCATATCAAACATAAAGGAGCAAGTATAATACTTCGCCATTGCTCCAATAGTTTCATCACTATTAGTAGCTTCTTCATATTTCTTTGCCCAATTATCTAACTCACTACTCATAATATTTTATTTTCGTTACTTAGAACCTTTGGTTCCTTTAGTTGAATCTTTATCGAAATTCATATGATAATCTTTTTTAGGATTTTCATAATCGCCCAGAATATTTCTGATATTGCTTATCTCTCCAGGATGCATGCCAATTTCTTTAAGCAAATGATCTAGAAATGGTTGGTGTGCTCTATAACGTAATGCAGAACTAACCACGCTATCTGCTAAATTGCCACTTCTTCCAGATCCACCAACTTGAGTGCCTGCAGTTACTGCTTCACCACTGCTCCCTGAACCGGAAGTTCCACTAAAGCCAGGTAAACCGTTAACATCAACAATTTTAATATCTCCAATGTTCGCCATCGGTTTAACACTTTCTCTGATGATTGCTTCAATTTTTTCAGCAAGTTTTAATCTTAAAGCACTTCTTCTGCTTGCATCACTTCTTAAGTTTTCAGCAGCATTTAATGCTTCCTTACCAGCAGCATCTATCTCATATCTTAGTTTTGCTGCCAAAGTTGCAAATCTATCCTGTTCGGCTTTTGAAGCAGCAGTAATGACATCAACTTTCTTAATACCTTGAGCTTTTTCAACGTACTTAGCTGAGTTCGCTTTTTCTTCAGCTTCTACTGCTCTAGCTCTAGTAGCCTGTTCTTCAGCCTTAGATTTCAAAACTTGTTTTGATTTATTTATAACTTCAAGATTTTTTTGATGTTCTTCTATACTTAATCTTTTCGTTTTATCTATATCAAGAAGTCTTGTTTCTCTTTCTGACTCAATTCTGTGAGCATCTAGATTTCTTTGTTGAGCAATTTTAGCATTTTTAATATCTTGTTCAGAAATTATTTGTGCTTCCTCAGCATCTTTTTGTCTTTCAGACTGTTCTTTAATTATAGCAGCTTTCTCTTGTGCTCGTTTCACGTCAACAAGTCTCTGTTTTTCTAAACGTGCATACTCGCTTTCTTTATCTAAGTTTAAAATCTTGACTTCAGTCTCAAGATCTTTTTGTCTAATTTCATACGCCGCATTTTTCTCTAATTCGTTTTGTTCTTTTCGACGTTTTTCAATTTCTTCAATCAATCTTGTT
>AZYC01000021.1 GCA_000513075.1 alpha proteobacterium SCGC AAA288-G21
TGATGGAAAAAAATACGTTGGAGAATGGTACAACGATAATAAACATGGGTACGGAACCCACACATGGCCTGATGGAAAAAAATACGTTGGAGAATATAAAAATGATGAATTCCACGGGCAAGGAACTTTTATTTTTCCAGAAGGAGCACATTATGTTGATGAGTTAAAAGATGACAAATATCATGGACAAGGAATGGCAACAATGTCATTTGGAACATACATTGGAGAATTTAAAGATGGTGAATATTACGGACAAGGAGTTTTAACATTACCTGACGGAAGAGTATTAAAAGGTAACTGGAAAAGAAATTTTATTAAATAATAGTTAAATGAAAAAGCTTTTAGGGATCTTGGTTTTAGGTTTAGGACTGATGTTTCTATTTAAATATTCATTCAGTATTAAAACGTATTTGAAATGCGAACCATACGATCAAAATTCCAGAGAAATTTTATATTTTGCTTTTGATAAACGTTATATTTGGAGCAATTATGATCTAATAAATTCTGAATTTAGAAATCGATCTAAGGCTAAATATGGAGAACGTTATGTTACTGCAATCTGGGATAACATAAAAATTAATAGGGAAGTGGGAACTATTATAATAACACCATCTTTAGCATCAATATTTTTAGATTTATTTAAAAAAGAAGAAACTAAAGATTTAGTTTTAAACTGTGAAAAAATTAATAAAAAAGAGCTACCAAAAGAAAAAGTTGATAAAAAATTTTAAATGAAAAAACTATCTTTCGCGATTCTTCAGTAGATCCTGTGTGGATCCAAAATCATTAAATCTTGAAATTTGTTAGACAGATTAACTTTATTTAAAAAAACGCTAATGCGTTCTGTTGCCAGGTGCTTTAAATAATTAGAAAAAAAAATTTAATACAAATCTTTTAAACTAAACTCCTAGATTAAATAATAAAGGGGTCAAACTATAAGTATTTAAATTTCAAAATGGAGTGCACCCCTTTAAAAAAGATTCAAATTTGAGTTTCGTTTAGGATCCTTTTTTGCAGGTCGGGCGAGTCCTATATAGACTTTTTGGAATCCGCTTGTCCGTCAGTAGCATAAAATAATGTTTAACATTTGATTCAATCTGTACTAAAATAATTTTATGAGAACGCACGTGTACCTTTATAAATCGTCCTGCTAACCTCTGTTATCGAAACGGAGAGATGGCCGAGTGGTTTAAGGCGCACGCTTGGAAAGTGTGTGTACCCTCACAGGTACCGTGGGTTCGAATCCCACTCTCTCCGCCAATAAATTAATCTTTTAAAAATTATTATAGAGCGTTAGAATCACTTTGATCACTCACTGAACACTTTTGAAATGAAAAAATCTTTTAATAGATATCCACTGAAGTTGGAAAAAATATATTTTAGAAAAGGGAAAAATATTATTTCTGAAAATACAGGTGTTTTTTTAAAAAAAAATAACGTTCATCTTGCTATACAAATTTTGCGCTCAGATTTTAAATTGATTAAAAAAAACATGAATAGATTCACACATTTTAATATACAAGATACTGGGCATAAACCGGGAAAAAATTATCTTATTATAAAAATACATAAGCGAGGATATTTTGATGGGATAACTTTTAAGCAACCTATTTATGACAACAATGATTTTATTCTTACAAAATGTCTTTCTGCACAAAATAATATTGATTATGTTGATCTTAAAGAGAAAGTTTTTGAACACAGTCTTAGCAACATAAAAAATATTAACAGTTTAAAAAAAGCTATAAAGAGACGTTATAAAAAAAGTTTAGCTCATTTGTCTGATACGGAAAAATTGTCTCTAGGAGTTGCAGTAACTGAATTAAAGATTATTAAAAGGTTTTAAATGAAATAATTTGGTCACCCGTTGATCACCCATAATGAAAAAGAGGAAACTACTTGAGTTTAAAAGATATTATTCTAAATAACTTTCTATATATTCCAATGTCAATCATTTGGCTTATTGTTTTATATTTTCTTCTAAAATCTGATTATTGGAAAAAATTTTTGCTTTATCTAGTTTTTATTTTTTTGTTGATCGCTTCTTTGCCAATTGTATCAACTTTTGTTGGTAAATTTTTTTATAGTGATTACTACAGAGTCTCTAATCATCATAAGAAACCAGCATATGTTTTGGTTCCTGCAGCAGGAATTTGGCATGATGGATACGATAAATGGCATCCTACTTATGAAAGCATTATAAGAATACAATACGGAAAAAAATTGTCAGAACAATTCTCAATTCCTTTAATTTTAGCCGGAGGTGATATGAAAAAAATAAAAGAAGCAAATCTAATATCGAAATATTTTAATTATGACTTTTATCTTATAGAAGTTGAAAGTGGTAATACTTTTGAAATGGCAAAAAATTTAAAAAAATTTATTAAAATTTCTGACGGTCCATTACTTTTAGCAACAACCCCAGTACATCATAAACGAACAATTTTGACTTTAAAAAAACAAAACTTTGATGTCTTGATACCTGATAATTATGTAAGAGTTTTGTCTGGTATTAATTATTCAGTTATTCCTTCAATCGAAGGTTTCACGAGGTTTAATGCTATTATCTATGAATTTTTAGGAATAATTTGGTATTATTTTACTGGAAAAATTTAATAAATAAAAAGTGACCAAAAATTAAAAATAATCCGGTCACTCTCTAAACGCTCTTGGAAAACTTATATACTGTTAAAGGTATCGTGAATTCGTATCCCACTCTCTCCGCCATTAATTTGACCTTTTATAAATTATTTTACTTATTTTTATTAAATAATTTGTTAGAAGATTTAGAGATTTATAAAAAGATGATAAAATATCGTGATTATTTTCGCGAATATAGAAAACTTAAATTTTGTTAATAAGATTTTTGAAAGCGGTATGTAGCTCTCATAAAATATGTATATTAAAAAACTTTTTTATAAACTCATAAATAAAGATAAACATTTTCATTACAAAATGAATCTAAAAAAAGAAGCTTCTGTAAAACAAAATATAGAAATATTCAAAGTAAAATTGGAGCAAAAAATCATAAATATACAGAAAACAATTGAAAACAAAAAGGAGCTCTCTTTCTTACATTGTGGTCACATAGGTGATGTTATAAATTCTTTGACAATCATCAAAGAACTTTCAAAAACTCATAAATGCAATTATTATATACAGACAAACAAACCTTTGGCACCAAATGCCAGACATTATAAACGTTTTGGAGATCATGTTTTTCTTACTGATAAAAATGCAGATATGTTGATACCATTACTTATGAA
This sequence comes from alpha proteobacterium SCGC AAA288-G21, assembly GCA_000513075.1. Classification (GTDB taxonomy): domain Bacteria; phylum Pseudomonadota; class Alphaproteobacteria; order Pelagibacterales; family Pelagibacteraceae; genus AAA240-E13. Next base: position 3,267 of record AZYC01000021.1, read on the forward strand.
TCAACCTTATATACAGAAAGTAGATAAATATACAAATCAAGAAATAGATATTGATTTTAATTTGATTAGAGAAATGCCAACAAATTTTAACCTCGATTGTATCGGATGTTATTCTAATATTACTGGAGTGCACGCAGATTTATCGATTCCAAATATATATGTAGAGCCTCATAAAATTATTAAAAATAAAGTAGTCATTATTCGTAGTCTTGAAAGGAAAAATCCTCTTGTTAATTATAAATTTCTCAAAAAATACGATAGCTTACTTTTTATTGGAATGAATGACGAATATGAAGATTTAAAAAAAGAAGTACCCAATTTAGGGTTTTATGATTGTAATGATTTTTTGGAAATGGCTCAAATTATTAAGTCTAGTAAATTTTTCTTAGGAAACCTATCTCTTGGAAACAGCATTGCAGAGGGATTAAAGGTTCCGCGACTTATAGAATGTGGTCCAGATTTACCACAATCCGCGGTGTCATACTCCAGAGGAAATAACGCATATAATTTTTATTTTCAGGGACATTTTGAAAAATGGTTTAGCTATCTTTATTATTTATAAAAAAAAATATTAATAAAATATTTTCAAAAATTTAAATGATTAAAAAATTCTTAGACCTTGGAATGCAGCCTCTTGCAAATAAGTACTTAACAAAAAAAGATATAATTAAGAAAAATAAAGAGCAATTTTATCACTTGGAAGTGGGCTTCAATTCAAAAACAAAACTTGTATCCATTATTAATAAAGTTCCATCAAAAAAAATGTTCGATGGTAACTACCCATACAAGTCTTCAATGTCCCAGACAATGATATTATCATTTAAAAAATTGGCAAAAAATTTAATTAAAACTTATAACCCTAATTTTATATTAGAAATAGGTAGTAACGATGGTTCATTAATAAGAAATTTCAGTAAAAAAAAAGTCATTTGCGTAGAACCATGTAAAAACTTAGCAATAATTACAAAAAGAATGGGTTATAAAACTTATGCAAATTTTTGGAATATGAGATTAGCAAAAAAAATAAAATCAAAAACCGAAAAAGTTGAACTAATTTATTCTGCTAATACTTTGAGTCACATTAGTAATTTAAATTCGGTTTTTAGATCGTTAGCCTATATTTTATCTGATGATGGAATATTAATAATTGAAGAACCATCTCTTTTAGAATGCTTGCAAAAGATATCCTATGATCAATTTTATAATGAACATATTTATGTTTTTTCTTTGTTATCAATTAATAATTTGATTAAAAAATACAGACTAGAAGTCTTTAATATCGAAAAATTAAATACTCATGGAGGCTCATTAAGATACTATATTAAGAAAATTTCAAATAACAAATTTGAGATTCATAAAAAAGTAAAAATTCAGTTAAACCGAGAGCTGAGGTATAGAATCGATAAATATTCAACATATATTAAATTTAAAAATAAAGTAGAAAGTTCAAAAAAAAAATTAAGGAAAATTTTTTTAAAATTAAAAAAAAAAAAACAAAAAAATTATTGGTTATGGAGCAACAGCTAAGTCAAGCACAGTTTTAAATTATTGTAACATCAAGAATGAAACTCTAGAATATTTCCTTGACACTACACCAAATAAAATTGGAAAATATATGCCGGGCACCCATATATGTATTAAAAATTATAATAAAACTTTGTTGAATAAAGTTGATTATGTCTTTCTAGGTGCGTGGAATTTTAAAGAAGAAATATTCAAAAAAGAAAAGCGATACATAGAAAATGGTGGAAAATTTATTACACATGTTCCCATTCCAAGAATAGTTTAAAAAATGATAATAATATCTAAACTTAATAAACCAAGAAAATTAAAACAAGTTATTTATAAAGATTTGAGAGGGAGTCTTACAGAAATTTTTTTAAGAAAAAAGATAAAATTTAATTTCTGCAAATGTATTACTGTAACTTCAAAAAAAGATGTTATAAGAGGTTTACATTTTCAAAAAAAATTTGCTCAACATAAAATTATTTTCGTTTTAAAAGGAATTATTAACGATTTTGTTGTAGACATAAAAAAAAATAGTAATAATTTTGGCAAAGTTTATAAATTTAAATTAACTCCCGGAGAAGCAGTAATTATCCCCAAAAGATTTGCCCATGGATACAGTTCTTTGGCTAAGGAAAACATAGTGATTTATTTTTTATCGGAAGATTGGTATCCAAATCAAGAAAGTGGAATTATTTGGAATGATAAATTTTTAAACATAAATTGGGGAATTAGAAAACCAATACTTTCTAAAAAAGACAAATTGTTAAAACCTTTTTTTAAATATTAGAATTAGTATAAAGATGAAGACCCCAATCAATGAAATAACAATTATAGTCGTGCTTTATGAGGAAAAAACGAGTCTTATATTTCGGTGTTTGGAAAATATTAAAAATTTCAAAATAATTATTGTAGATAATGCAGGAAATATTTCTCTTAAAAAAAAGGTCGAAGAAAAATTTAAAATATATAAATATATTTTAAATAAAAAAAATTACGGATATTCAAAAGCAGCCAATCAAGCAATCAGACAATGTGATACTGAATATATTTTAATGTTTCAGGCCGATGCTTTAATTTCAAATAAAGATATATTAACACTTTTAGAATCACGCAAAAAGTATGAAGACTGCTTTATGACATCGCCCACATATTATGATGAAGAATCAAAATTAAATTATAGCTCAGGATACTTGCCAGAAAAAAACAATACAAAAGATATTTTGAATTTAGAGGGCGATGTATGCGTAGAAGGTGTTTTAGGATCAATAATTTTATTTAAAAAAAAGGACATTTTTGAACTTGGTTTATTCGATGAAAATTTTTTTCTATATTTCTTGGACTTTGAACTCTGCAGAAGAATAATAAATAGAAAAAAATCAATTATCCAAATTTTTGATGCCAAAGTTCAGCATGTTCACGGCCAACTTAAAGTAAAGAATTTGCTAAAGAACACTTTTATAAGAAATTATAATTTTACCTTCGACGAGCTCTATTATTTTTTTAAAATAAATAAACACTCTGAAATATTCAGCAATCTTAAAAAAAAATTACCTAATTACATTATTAAATCAATAATTAACCTTTTTTTGTTAAGGCTTACCCAATGTGTATATTATTTCTCTAAAGTAGCAGCATTTTATAAGTTTAATAAATTATTAAATAAAAATAACCAAAACAATTGAAAATTTTACTGTTCAATCCATTGATTAAATTTACTTTGATTATTTAATATATAATCTGGAAATGTATTATCTAATTGAACTTTATAATATTTATATCCCTTATTAAATAAATCCCTCATCTCATTAATATTATTTTTGATCGCACCTATATTGGTAAATTTATCCTTGTTATATTCGGTGTGGGCAAATGTTTTTAATTTCTGTGATATTTTTTCAGGTTCAGATAGATAATTAAAATGCCAACCTCCGTTTTCAATTAATTGTATATTTTTCTCTTTATCAATTCTCCAGAATGGGTAGCGAGTATTTTTTTTTAGTATCTTTTGTCTAAGAAAATCAATTGATTTTAAATTTTTTTTTAGACAAATCCTTGATCCTTCCCAAGGGCTTTCGTGAGGATTATAAATATTAAATTTATAACAAAACATTTTTTGTAAGAAAATTCCGTATTTTTTATTTAACTTCAAGCTTGCTAGAGTTTCTGGACGTGGAATTTCGTCCGGATCCGAAAACATAATATAATCTTCTGGCTTTGCATTGTTTATACCATTAAAAATAAATTCCCTTTGAAAAGCCTGGGTTTTCCACGGATTAGAAGTATCTGGAAATTGTTCTTCTATAACTAAATGAGTAATTTTATTTTTAAATTCTTTATAATTTTCTATATTAAACTTAACTCCTTTATAATGACCCTTGTGGTCAAATTTTGACTCACAAATTACAAATTGCTCTACATAATTATTTAGTATGTTAAATCTTAAATTGGCTTGTAAGCTTTCATCAAAAAAAGTTATACAATCATAAATTTTATTGTTCATTGATCAAGCTTGTTTATTAATCTAACCATTTATCTAAGATTCTCATATTTTCGAGAGTTTCATTGATAGTCATGCCAGGAAAATTAGGCTCCTTTTTGTTTTCTAATATACACGTACTTAAAGCATCTATTTCATAAGCATAAATATTATTGTGACATTTAATTTTGATCGTTTCTTTGTTTTCTCCAGTAACGTTTATTAATGAAATATCTGTTGGTGACCAAGTATCCTCTATAATCAACTCACCCTTTGTTCCAATAATCCTTGTTTTTTTTCCTAAATTTTTTATCAATGAAGCAAAAACTTTAGATTTAAAATTATTTCCAAAATTCAGTTCTGCAAATGAATTCATATCTACTCCGGTTGGTCCAATTTCTTTTTTTTTATTTAATACTTCTATCCTATTAAAATCAATTTTAGAGATTAATGAAGCTACAAAAATACTGAATGATACTGGATAACATCCTACATCAAGTATTGCTCCTCCGCCCAACTCTTTATTAAATAATCTGTTATATTTATTTGGTTTTTTTTTAAATTTAATGCCAAAAATCTTTCTTCTTGCTTGAGCATCGAATCCAAAAAACGATTCCATTGAAATCAGATTTCCTATAATTTTATTTTTTAATAAATCTATAATCTTTGATATTTGGGGATGATATCTGTACATAAAGGCTTCGGAAAAAAAAATATTTTTGTTTTTTAAATTATTTTTTATATTTTCCATCTGCAAAAAATTTACAGTCGCTGGCTTTTCTACCAATATGTTTTTTTCTTTTTTGATAGACTTAATTACCCATTCATGATGAAATGAATGAGGTAAGGCTATATAAACTATATCTAAATCTTTGCACTCCAACAATGACTCGTAATTTGAAAAACAAAAATTTTCATCAATTTGAAACTTATTTTTAAATTCTAGTAATTTATTTTCGTTTTTACTAGATATAGCAAATAATCTGGCATTCTTTGTAAATTGAAAACCATCAGCAAATTTAGAAGCTATACCTCCTAAACCTATGATTCCCCACTTAACTTGTTTCATAATATTAATCTTTATTTATTTTTAATACTCCAATAAATGCTTCTTGCGGAATTTCAACTTGACCGAATTGTTTTGCTCTCGTTTTCCCTTTTTTTTGTTTATCTAAAAGCTTTCTCTTTCGATCTCTGGCCCCACCACCATGTATTTTGGTTAAAACATCTTTTTTAAACCCTTTTATTGTTTCTCTCGCAATAATCTTTCCTCCTATGGCTGCTTGGATAGGAATTTGAAAATTATGTCTTGGAATTAACTCTTTAAGCTTTTCACACACCATTTTTCCATGGGATTGCGCAAAATTTTTGTTGATAATCATTGATAAAGCGTCAACGGGTTCAAAATTAACTAATATACCCATCTTAACTAGATTGCCTTCCTTATATCCTATAATTTCATAATCAAAACTCGCATATCCACTGGAAATTGATTTGATGCGATCATAAAAATCAAAAACCACTTCATTTAATGGTAGTTCATAACTTAACACTGCACGATTACCTGAATAAGTTAAATTAGTTTGAATGCCTCTTTTGTCTTGGCAAATTTTGATGACTGATCCCAAATATTGATCAGGGGTAATTATTGTGGCTTTGATCCAAGGTTCCTCGATTGACACAATTTGAACTGGGTCCGGCATATCCGTTGGGTTTTGTAGTTCCTGAACGGAACCATCTTTTTTGTTTATTTTGTATATTACTCCTGGTGTTGTAGTAATGAGATTAATATCAAACTCTCTTTCTAATCTCTGGGTCACAATTTCTAAATGAAGCAATCCTAAAAAACCACACCTAAAACCCAATCCTAAGGCAGTTGAAGATTCAGCTTCATATGAAAAACTTGAATCGTTAAGTTGTAGTTTTGCTAAACCCTCTTTTAACTTTTGATGTTCTGAATTATCAACTGGAAATAATCCACAAAATACAACAGGTTTACTTGGTTTAAATCCAGGCAAAGGTTTATCAGTGGGATTTAATGGATCACATATCGTATCTCCCACCTTGGTATCAGATAGATTTCTTATTCCCGTAATAATAAAACCAATCTCTCCAGAAGATATTCCTTCTACATTTTTAGGTTTTGGTGTAAACACACCAACTTTTTCAATTATATGTTTGCTATTGTTAGACATCATTTTAATTTCCATACCCTTTTTCAAATTTCCATCGATGACTCTTACTAAAATAACAACTCCTAAATAGCTGTCATACCAACTGTCTACCAATAAACATTTTAATGGCTTATTTATGTCTCCTTTAGGCGAGGGTAAAATTTTAACGATAGACTCTAATATGTTGTCAACTCCCTCACCTGTTTTTCCTGAACAATTGATAGAGTTATTGGTATCTATTCCAATTACATCTTCTATTTGTTTTCTAACCTTTTTCGTATCTGAAGCTGGTAGATCAATTTTATTGAGAACGGGTATAATCTCATGATCGTTATCGAGTGCTTGATATACATTAGCCAAAGTTTGTGCTTCGACTCCTTGCGAACTATCAACAATTAAAATAGAACCTTCACAAGCGGATAAAGATCTACTTACTTCATAACTAAAATCTACATGTCCGGGAGTATCAATAATATTCAAAATATAATTTTTTCCATCTTTTGCTTCATAATTCAAACGAACCGTTTGGGCTTTTATAGTAATCCCCCTTTCTCTTTCAATGTCCATAGAATCAAGAACTTGTTCTTTCATTTCTCTGTCACTTAAACCTCCGCATTTATGGATTAAACGATCGGCTAAAGTAGATTTACCGTGATCGATGTGCGCAATTATTGAAAAATTGCGTATAGCCTCATTATTAGACATTAAGATCTTAACGTTGCGCCTGTTGTTTTTTGAACTACTGATATAATTTTTTTGCTTATTTGATCAATATCATTATCACTTAAAGTTTTGTCTTTAGGTTCCAGTGTTACATTAAAAGCAATAGACTTTTTACCACTATCAATATTATCTCCTTGATAAACATCAAAAATTTTTACAACTTTAATTAGTTCCTTATCAATTTTTTGAACTAAACTTATAATTTCACCAGAACTATATTTTTCATCAATGACAAAGGCGAAATCTCTAAATACTTTTTGGTAATCTGAAATGATGAATTGAGGTCTATTTTCTCTAATTTTTTTTCTTTCTTCAGGTATATTATCTAAGAAAATTTCAAATCCTAATACATTTTCAGTTCTCAAATCTAATCTTTTAATAATTGATGGGTGGATTTCCCCAAAGTATGCTAGTTCAGGACCACCTGCAGATCCTAATGATAATAAACCAGATCTTCCTGGATGGTACCATTTTTTTGTTTTATTGCTTACCACTATTTTTAAATTATCAAGACCAATTTCATTTAAAGTTCTTAAAGCATCATTTTTGATATCAAAAACATCAAAGTTTCTTTCTTTTTCAATCCAATTTTTTCTAGAATATTTTCCAGTTTTAATAGCACTAATCATTGTTGATTGTTCTCCTGGCTTGCTACCTTTAAAAATCGGTCCTATTTCAAACAACATTAAATCTTCAAAATTTCTATGAATATTTTTCTTCGCACTAATAATTAAATTTGAATAAAGAGATGATCTTAGAACATCTAAATCAGACGAAATTGGATTAAATAATTTAATTTCACTTTTTAATTCTGAAAACAAAGTGTCCGTTGTTGAATCTGTAAATGACCAGGTAACCGCTTCTGTATAACCTTTTGAAGCAACTGATCTTTGGGCAAAATGAAAAAGTTTTTGTTTATAATTTAAAGTATCTTTAATATTTTCTTTTTCAGGATTTATCAGGGGTACTTTGTCATAACCTTTAATTCTTGTTAACTCCTCTATAAGATCTATATCTTCTTTAATATCTGGTCTCCAAGTAGGTGGTAAAACCTTTATTTTTTTTCCACTCATTCTTAAAGAACATCCTAACGAGGATAAAATTTTTTTGATTTCTGCCCTTGTAATTGAGAATCCAATAACTTTTGAAAACTTTTCTACTTCTAAATCGATTGTGTTTCTTTCATCTTTTATTTTTCCTATAATTGAAAACTTGCTTGCTTCACCACCGCACATATTCAGTATCATGCACATTCCAAGTTCTAAACCTAATTTTATTGAATCAGGATCTATACCTCTTTCAAACCTATATTTTGCGTCAGTATCAATATTTAATATTTTTGAAGTTTTTCTAATTGGTGATGGAAAAAAATACGCAGATTCCAATAAAATATTTTTAGTAGAAAATTCTGTACCGGATCTAGTTCCTCCAATAATTCCTCCGAGACCTAAAACGCCCGATTTGTCACTTATTGCACACATATTGTTTTGAAGTGTATATTTTTTATTGTCTAATGCTTCAAAAGACTCGCTTTTCTTTGAATTTCTAACAATAATTTCTTGATCAATCTTATCAGCATCGTAAGCATGTAAAGGTCGATTTAAATCAAACATTACATAATTAGTAACATCTACTATTGCTGAAATAGGTTTCAAACCTAAAGATATAATTCTTTTTTTAAGCCAATCTGGACTTTCTTTATTTTGAACATTTTTAATATATACACTTCCAAAAATACCACAGCCCTGACCTTTTTCTTTTTTTATTGAAACTTTAATTGGGCTTTTGAATTTTTGATTTATTTTAATTGGAAGTTGTTTTTTTAACTGTCCTAAACCAGAGGATGCCAAATCTCTGGCAATACCTCGAACGCCCAAACAATCAGGTCTATTCGGGGTAATAGCAATCTCCATAGTTTTTTCTCCAGTGTTTTTAAAATATTTATCGCCAATATTTTTTTCTTTCTTATTTAATTCAATAATTCCTTCTTTATCTGAAGATTCATCAAGTTCGTAACCTGAGCAAAGCATTCCATGAGATTCTATTCCCCTTATTTTTGCTATTTTCAATTTCATATTGGTTTTTGGAATAACTGTGCCAGGAGGAGCATAGACTGCGAATAGTCCATCTCTAGCATTTTGAGCTCCACAAACAATTTTGACTAAATTTCCAGAACCTATATCAACATCACAAAGCTTTAGTTTATCTGCGTTAGGATGTTTTTGAGATTTAACAATTTTACAAATAATAATATTATCTAAATTATCATTTGATGACTTTATATTTTCTACTTCTAGGCCAATTTCTGTTAAGCGTTCTACTATTTGATTCAAGTTTGCCTTAGTTGCTAAATGGTTTTTCAACCATGATAAGGAAGTTATCATCTGCTTAAACCTCTATAATTTGTTGGAACATCAAGTGGATCAAATCCATAAAATTCTAACCATCTAATATCACTTTCAAAAAAAGCTCTAAGATCATTGATTCCGTATTTCAGCATAGCTAAACGATCTATACCAACGCCAAATGCGTAACCCTGATACTGTTTTGGATTTACTTTTACATTTTTAAGAACATTAGGATGCACCATTCCACAACCAAGAATTTCTAACCACTTGTCACCTTCTCCAATTTTAATTTGACCATCTTGAATTTTATATCCAATATCTACTTCAGCTGATGGCTCCGTAAAGGGAAAGTGACTAGGTCTGAATCTTATTTTTACCTTTTCAATTTCAAAAAATTTTTTTACAAAATAGTACAAACAACCCTTAAGATGACCCATATTAATATTTTTATCTATGTGCAAACCTTCCAACTGATGAAACATAGGTGAATGCGTTTGATCACTATCACATCTATATGTTCTTCCGGGAGCAATTATTTTAAATGGTGGTTTGCTTTTTAACATCGTTCTAATTTGAACTGGAGATGTATGTGTTCTTAAAAGTAAATCTTTAGAACGATTAAGATAAAAAGTGTCTTGCATATCTCTAGCTGGATGATTTTCTGGTGTATTAAGTGCAGAAAAATTGTAATATTCGCTCTCTACATCAGGTCCTTCCTCAACAGAAAAACCTATTTCAGCAAAAATAGAAGTAACCTCATCTATTACTTGTGAAACTGGATGAATTTTTCCAGCAAAGTAATCTCGTCCTGGCAAAGTTATATCTATTTTTTCATTTTTAAGTTTTTTATTAATTTCTGATTGACCAAAATCAACGAATTTTTCTTTTAAAATCTCTGTTACTTTTGTTTTAAGAGCATTAAGTTTTGAAGCATATTCTTTTCTTTTACTTTGATCCAAGCTTCCAATTTTTTTAAAAAGCTCTGTAATAACACCTCTTTTACCAAAAATTTCAGTTTTAATTGAATCGAGAGAGCTCTGATTATTTACGTTTTTTATTTTATTTAAAATATCAGATTCAATTTGATCAAAGTTTTCCATAATAAAATCTTTTTAGTGATTCTTTACTTTAATGAAGATAATAGAAATGCCCTTATTAGTTAAGGGAGGATTGTACTTTTTTTACAATAAATTTGAATACTTCTGGGTTGTTATAAGCAATATCTGCCAATACTTTTCTATCTAACTTAATTCCCGACTTGTTTAGTCCATTAATAAATTTAGAATAAGTAATACCTTCGGCTCTTACACCTGCATTTATTCTTTGAATCCATAGCGATCTAAATTCTCTTTTTTTAACCCTTCGATCCCTGTAAGCATATTGAAGAGCTTTTTCCATTGCCTGTTTAGCAACCCGAATAGTATTTTTTCTTCTACCCCATTGACCCTTTACAGCTTTTAATACTTTTTTGTGTTTAGCATGACTTGTGACGCCTCTTTTAATTCGTGACATTTTAACCTCTTAAATTATAAGGCATGTATGATTTTACAATTTTTGCATCTTGCTTGGACATAATTGTTGTACCTCTTTGCTTTCTAACTTGTGAATTCGTCCTTTTAATCATACCATGTCTTTTGCCTGCTTGGGGCATTATGACTTTTCCTTTAGCGGTTATTTTAAATCTCTTTTTTGCTGAACTTTTAGTTTTTAGTTTGGGCATAAAAATAATTGGCAGTTTATACAAACAATATAATTAATTTACAATGACTAATATTTGGCACTAAAGTGGTTGTATTACCATAGTCATCTGTCTGCCCTCGAATTTTGGACTAAGCTCTAATTTACCAACTTCTTTTAAATCATCCTCAACTCTTTTCAATAATTCCATTCCAAGATGATGGTGTTGCATTTCTCTTCCTTTAAATCTTACTGTAAATTTTACTTTATCTTTTTTTGAAAGGAACTTTTGTGCATTTTTTATTTTAAAATTATAATCATGAATTTCTGTACTTGGTCTAAGCTTAATTTCTTTTAGTTCTGATATTTTTTGTTTTTTTTTCGCTTTATTTGCTTTTTTTTGTAATTCATATTTATATTTACCCATATCGATTATTTTACAGACTGGTGGATTTGCTTTGGGAGCAATTTCAATTAAATCTAATCCCTCCTGTTCGGCTAGATACAATGCTTCTTTAGTAGATAAAATTCCAAGATTTTGACCCTTGCTACTAATAACCTGAACTTCGCGTGAATTAATTCTATTATTTGCTCTAGGACCTCTTTGTTTGGTCCTTCTTTGAAAATAGTTTTGTTTAAATACTGCCACTTAGTTTAAAGGAGCTTTATTTTGAGAAGAAATATACTGAACTGATTTATCAAGATTCATTGTTTCCTGTTTTTCAGAGCCTAATCTTCTAATCGTAATAGTGTTTGTATCTAATTCTTTTCTTCCACAAATTAAAAGTATAGGTATTTTAGCAAGAGAATGTTCTCTAATTTTATAACTTATCTTCTGATTTTTTAAATCCACTTCACAATTTATACCTGCTTTTATGAATTGTTCAAACACCTTTTTGGCATAATCATTAAAGTCTTGAGATATAGGCAATACAACTGCTTGAACGGGGGATAGCCATAAAGGAAATTTACCAGCATAGTGTTCAATCAATATTCCAATAAATCTCTCTAAGGAACCAAATAAAGCCCTATGCAACATCACTGGAACTTTTTTTGATCCATCTTTATCGACAAAAGTTGCTCCTAGTCGACCAGGTAAATTAAGATCTACTTGAAGTGTACCGCACTGCCAATCTCTTTCAATCGCATCTCTTAATATAAAATCAATTTTTGGACCATAAAACGCTCCTTCTCCGCTGCTAACACTATATTCTAATTTTGTTGCCTTAATAGCTTCTAACAATGCAGCTTCAGACTTATCCCAAATTTTATCTTCTCCCACTCTTATTTTTGGTCTATCAGAAAATTTTAAAATTATATTTTTAAATCCTAAATCCCTATAGATTTCCAAAATTAAATTTGTAACACTTAAGCATTGTTGAGTGATTTGTTCTTCTGTGCAAAATATATGCGCATCATCTTGAGTAAATGCTCTTACTCTTAATAAGCCATGCAAAGCCCCCGAAGGTTCATATCTATGAACCTTTCCAAATTCAGACATTTTTAATGGTAAATCTCTATAGCTTTTCAAACCTTGATTAAAAATTTGAACACAACCTGGACAATTCATAGGCTTAATGGCAAATATTTTTTTATCTGGGGTAGAAGAAAAAATACTATTCGGGTTGCTAA
>AZYC01000022.1 GCA_000513075.1 alpha proteobacterium SCGC AAA288-G21
GCAGGAATACGACTATTATTAGATCAAATTATTTATGGGATGCTAGCGCTAAACTTTATGACCATGCTTTAAAAATTTGGGAAAACTTATCACAGGAATTAAATTTTAATGTCATGTTTAGCCAAAGAGGTGTTATGAATTTAGCTCACAACCAACACGATGTTAGAGAATTAAAAAGAAGAACTCATGCCAATAGATTAAATGGTATCGATTGTGAATGGTTAGACACAAAAGAAGTAAAAGAATTTTGTCCTATTATTAATTGCTCACCAGATATTCGATATCCTGTAATGGGTAGTACGTTACAAAAAAGAGCTGGCACTGCTAGACATGATGCTGTTGCTTGGGGTTATGCTAGAGGTGCCGATTCTATGGGAGTTGATATTATTCAAAATTGTGAAGTAAAAGGAATTAAAAAAAAAGAAGATAGTATTGAGGGCTTAGAAACATCAAAAGGTTTTATTAAAACATCAAAAATTGGCATTGTAGCAGCAGGTCATTCGAGTGTTATTGCTAATATGGCCGGTTTAAAACTTCCTCTAGAAAGCAAACCCTTACAAGCTTTGGTATCAGAACCAATTAAACCAATAATTAATACAGTTGTTATGTCAAATGCCGTTCATGCTTACATAAGCCAATCTGATAAAGGTGAGCTAGTTATTGGAGCTGGAACAGACTCATATGTTTCATATACTCAAAAAGGAACTCACGAAATTATTGAAGGAACACTAAAAGCAATTTTAGAACTTTACCCAATTTTTAGTAGACTTAGGATGCTTAGACAGTGGGGTGGAGTTGTAGATATTTGCCCAGATGCAAGTCCAATAATTAGTAAATCTTCCATAAAAGGACTTTATTTTAACTGTGGTTGGGGAACTGGAGGTTTTAAAGCTACTCCAGGATCAGGTCATTTATTTGCTCATACTATAGCGAAAGATGAACCTCATGTTTTAAATGCAGCTTTTAATATCAATAGATTTGTTAGCGGTGATCTTGTCGACGAACATGGCGCAGCTGCAGTAGCTCACTAATATGTTTATAATTAAATGTCCTTATTGTGGTGACAGAGATCATAGTGAATTTAGTTATGGTGGCGAAGCTCATAAAGTTAGACCAAAACAACCTGCCGAATTAAGTGATGAACAATGGGCAGAATATCTATTTATAAGAAAAAATATAAAAGGTCTTCAATATGAAAGATGGAATCATGCCCACGGATGTAGACGTTGGTTTAATATGTCTAGAGATACATCAAATGATAAAATTCGTTCAGTATATAAAATGGGAGAAAAACCAAAAGAATAATGTCAAATAAATTTAGGTTATCAACTGGAGGACAAATAAATAGAGCTGAAAGGATTTCATTCAAATTTAATGGCAAAACTTTTTTTGGATTTAAAGGCGATACTTTAGCTTCAGCACTTCTGGCAAATGGAGTTCATTTAGTTGGCAGAAGTTTTAAATATCATCGGCCTAGAGGAATTTTTAGTTCTGGAGTTGAAGAAACAAATGCACTAGTTCAAGTTGTTAAAGATAAAGGAAAAACAGATCCAAATATAAGAGCGACACAAATTGAAATCTTTGAAGGATTAAATTCTGAAAGCCAAAACTGTTGGCCAACAGTAAACTTTGATCTGGGAGCGATTAACAATTTATTCTCCCCTATTATTCCTGCAGGCTTTTATTACAAAACATTCATGTGGCCTGCAAATCTTTGGGAAAAATATGAGCATTTTATAAGAAAAGCTGCGGGCCTGGGTAAATCTCCTACAGAAAGTGATCCTGATATTTATGATCACAAATATTATCATTGTGATGTCCTAATTGTAGGTTCTGGACCAGCAGGATTATCTGCAGCAAAAATTGCTGTTAAAACTGGAAAAAAAATTCTTTTAGTTGATGAAAAACCTTCTTTAGGTGGCAACCTTATATTTGCTGAGGAAGAACTTGCTAAAATAAATGATCTTAAACCTTTAGAATGGATAAAGAAAACTTGCTCTGAATTACAAAATAATAAGAATATTAAAATTCTAAATAGAACATGTGTAGCTGCTTATCATAATTATAATTATTTAATTATGATGCAAAATTTATCTGATCACTTATCTGAAAAAGAAAAAAAAGTAAAAATAAGACAGCGTTTATGGAAAGTTAGAGCAAAAAAGGTAATTTTAGCTACTGGATCTATCGAAAGACCAATGATTTTCAATTGCAACGACAGACCGGGTATAATGTTGTCGTCAGCTGTAAGAAAATACATTAATTATTACGGTGTAAAATGCGGAAATAACGTCGTTATATTTACAAGTAATGATGATGCATATGAAACAGCAATAAGCTTACATAATAACGGTATTAAAATAGAAGCGATTGTCGACATCAGATCACACTCTGGTGGAGATTTACCTAAAAAATGCAATGAACTTGGAATAAAAATACTATGGAAAAATACTATTGTTTATACAGAAGGTTACAAAAAAATTAATAAAGTTCATGTAATGAAACTGTCAAATGACAATAGTAGTATAATTGGAAATAAATTAAAAATTAATTGTGATTTACTATGTGTCTCGGGTGGTTATACACCTGCTGTTCATCTATTTACTCAATCGAGTGGTAAACTAACTTATAACGAAGAAAAATATTATTTCCATCCTAAATCTAACTCTCATAATCAAATTTCTGTAGGATCCTGTAATGGAACATTTAGTTTAAAAAAAATTATTGAAGAAACTCAAACAAAAACAAATGAATTTTTGAATTCAACACATAATGACCAATATAATATTACTGAATTTAAAAGTGGCAATTTTGAAAACATTTGGCTGTTACCATCTGATAAAGTTTCGGGAAAAACCAAACCTTTTGTAGATTATCAAAATGACACAACGGCCAATGATATTAAACTTGCTTTGAGAGAAGGTTATAAGTCTATAGAACATGTTAAACGTTATACGACAACAGGAATGGCTACTGACCAAGGTAAAATAGGAAATATGCACGCATTGGGAATTGTTTCCGCAATTACTAATACCAAAATGGGTGAATTAGGAACTACAACTTTTCGTCCACCTTATACCCCATTAACTTTTGGAGCTATTGTTGGCAGAAGCGTAAAACAATTTTTTGATATTGTAAGAAAAACTCCCATTCATACTTGGCATGAAAAAAATGGAGCAAAATTTGAAGATGTTGGACAATGGAAAAGAGCTTGGTATTACCCAAATAGAAATGAAAGTATGTATGAAGCCGTTCAAAGAGAATCAAAAGCTGCAAGAAATGGTGCGGGAATTTTAGATGCTTCAACATTAGGGAAGATTGATATTCAGGGAAGCGATGCATCTGAATTTTTAAATCGCGTTTACACCAATGCCTGGGGTAAATTAGGAATTAGCAAATGTAGATATGGTCTAATGCTTAATGATGATGGTATGGTTTACGATGATGGAGTAACCACAAGATTAGATNAAAACCATTACATAATGACAACAACTACTGGAGGTGCAGCTTCAGTAATGAGTAAATTAGAAGATTTTTTGCAAACGGAATGGCCCGAACTCAATGTGTATTTAACTTCCGTAACTGATCATTTTGCTACTGTTAGCGTCTGTGGCCCCCACAGTAAAAAAATATTGGAAAAGGTTGTAAAAAACATAGATTTTTCTGATCAAAATTTTCCTCACATGAGTTTTAAAGAGGGTACAATTGATAATATAAAGTGTCGCGTAATGAGAATAAGTTTCACGGGTGAATTAAGTTACGAAATAAACATACAATCTAACTATGGACAAGCTACATGGAAAAAATGTATCGATGCAGGAAAAGAATTCAAAATTACACCTTATGGCACTGAAGCTATGCACTTATTAAGAGCTGAAAAAGGTTTTATTATAGCGGGACAGGAAACTGACGGCACAATTACTCCAGTTGATTTACAAATGGATTGGATCATAAGCAAAAAAAAATATGATTTTATAGGAAAAAGATCACTTTACCGATCTGATACAATGAGAGAAAACAGAAAGCAGCTTGTAGGACTACTTACAAATGACCCTAAAGAAATTCTAGAGGAAGGAGCACAAATTGTTGAAGAAGTAAAAAGTAAGCCACCTATGGATATGATAGGTCACGTAACCTCTAGCTACTACAGTCCAAATTTAAACAAATCAATCGCCCTGGGTGTTGTAAAAAATGGAAAAAGATTAATAGGAAAGAAACTTTTTATACCTATGCCAAATAAGACTATCGAAGTTACTGTTTCAGATACTGTTTTTTTAGATAAAGAGGGAGATAGACTAAATGCTTGATCTCCTTACACCGGTTACCGAAAGTCAATCTTACAATAATTTTTCTATGAAAGAAAAAACTCCCGTAACCAAAATTAATCTGCGAGGTAATCTAGAAAATAAAGATTTTGCAAGCAAAATAGAAAAAATTCTTGGAATGGTACTACCTAAGGAGGCCTGTAGCACGTCTAATAATGAAAAGATTACCTCGTTGTGGCTAGGACCTAATGAATGGCTCTTAGTTTCAAATAACGAAGAACCAAAAGAAACTAATACCTATGAACTTGAACAAGTGCTATTTGATAATATTAGTAAAGCTAACCTAGGTGCAATAACAAATGTTACTGATCACTTCACAATTTTTAAATTATCGGGTTCAAATATTTTTGAAGTACTTTCCAAAGGATGCCCTTTTGATTTTAGCTCAGAAGATTTTGAACACAACAAAGTCGTTCAAACAATATTAAATCATGTCGATGTTACTATTCATCGAAAAAATGAAAATGATGTTGATTTATATGTAAGAAGATCGTTTGCCGCTTACTTATGGGATTGGTTAAAAGATTCAGCTAATTTAATTTAAATTTCGCTTAATGTAAGCACTTACAAAGGCAAACAAGCAAATCACATAAAGCCAATTAAAAAAACAATAACTCCAAAAAAAATTCTGAAAACTGCCATCAAACATCTTTGCAACAATTATAACTGGTACAAACAAAATAACATTTCTTATTATATTTAAATACATTGAATAGGATGATTTTTTTATAGCCATAAAGAAACCATTGCTTATAAAAAAAATTGGATAAGCTGGAAAAATCAAAGCTGATATTTTTAGGTACGTTGTTCCAAAACTAATTACACTTGGATTGTCAGAAAAAATACTAACAATTTTATCTGCTGATATAAAAATTATTAATCCTGATATTATCATGAGAATAAAACCGTAAATCACTGCCTTAAAATAAGATTCTTTTACTCTTAAAAAATTTTTTGCTCCAAAATTTTGTCCAATGATCGATATGATGGCGGTATTCAGTCCTAAAACTGGTAATAAAAGTATTTGTTCAAATCGTGCAGCTGATCCATATCCTGCTGTCGCATATTCACCGAAAACTCCGATATAAGTAAGTATTATGAAATTACCTACAGAGATTAATAGTAAAGCTACGGAAATTGGTGCTGATTGATAAAACAGATTTCTTAATAAATTAGCTTTCGGATAAAAATATTTTGTAGATATGTCTTTAATCCTGATCGATTTAATTACCTTATTAAAAATAATAAGCAATCCAATAAACTGGGCCACAATTGTTGCTACACCTATTCCAGCAATTCCCATTGCCGGTATTATGCCAAATCCAAAAATAAATAGTGGGTTTAAACCTATATTCAGAAAAAAACTTAAAATAAGTACATTTCTGTAAGTTTTTGTATCACCATCAGCGTGAAGCAAAGAGTTTAAAGCAACTGACATGATAAAAATAATTGATCCAGCAAATATTACATTTGTATATTGAAGACTTAATACAATTACTTCATCCACTGAGCCCATTAAGGCAAATAGAATTGGAGAAAAGACCAAACCAATTATAGTAATTAATATTGAAACTAAGACAGCATAAATAATGGTATGAGCAAAATATCCTAGGATATTTTCTTTGTTATTTTCGCCAATACTATTTGCGACTAAGGATGTTCCTCCCACTGTAACACCGACGCAAGCAGCTATTATAATAAAGTAAATTGGGAAAGATTTAGCAAGAGCTGACAATGCTTCGGGAGAGATTTTTCCAGCAAAAAAAGTATCAACAATATTAAACATTGTTTGAAAAAAAGTACCTACACTAGCAGGTATTGCTATTTTTTTGATCAGACTAGGGATTGGATCTTTGGTTAAACTTAAAGTTTGATTCATGAAAAAAAGAATTAATATTCTTTTTGATAGATATGAGATTTATTTAATTTTTTTGCTATTAAAATTTGTTTCTGTCTCATTGAAAATCTATCTTTTTGTAATTTGGTTAACTTACCATAACAGTATGGACATGAAATACCTTCCTTATATTTACCAGATTTTTTCTCCTGTACTGAAATGGGCATTCGACATCCTCTACACATAGAATAAGAACCTAATGATAATTCATGTTTGACTGAAACTCTATTGTCAAAAACGAAGCACTCCCCTTTCCATAAGGATTTTTTGATATTTATTTTATTTAAATAGTTAAATATGCCTCCTTTAAGCTGGAATACATTTTTAAAACCTTTTTGTTTTAAGAAATTGGAAGCTTTTTCACAACGTATTCCTCCTGTGCAGAACATAGCTATTTTATTATTTTTTTTAAGTTTATTAAAATATTTTGGGAACTCTCTAAAACTATTTATTCTCGGATTTACAGCTCCTTCAAAAGTTCCAACTTTATGTTCAAAAGGTTTTCTAACATCTATTAATGTAACACTTTTATCATTAATTAATTTATTCCATTTATTAGGATCTACGTAACGACTTTTCTTTTTCTCGCTGATTATTAATTTTAATCCTATCGGGACAACTTCCTTTTTAACTTTAACTTTTGCTCTATAAAAAGGTAAAAACCTACAAGTCGACGAGTTGGCACTATCAAAATTATCTATAGAAAATTTATCTTTAATAAATTTTATACAACTATTAACATTAGATTTTTTACCGGCTATAGTTCCATTAATACCTTCGGATGATAAAATAACTGTGCCCTTTACTGATTTTGATAAAAGATATGCTTTTATCTTTTCTTTATGTACGCTGTAATTAATAATCGATTTAATCTTATAAAAACCTTGAATATTGTACATTATATCTTTCTACAAATTGTTAGGCCATCGCCTAAAGGCAATATAATTTTTTCAACTCTATTATCATCTTTAATATACTTATTAAATTCTCTCATTATAATTGTTTGTTCATCTGTAACATTTTTTTTAAATACTTCGCCATGCCATAAGACATTATCAAAAATTATAAGGGCCTTTTCATTAATTAAATTTAAACTTAATTCATAGTAATTTTTATAATTACCTTTATCTGCATCTATAAAAATTAGATCGAATTTTTTTCCTTCTTGTGAAAATCTTTTTAAGGTCTCTAAAGCAGGTGAAATGACTATTTCTATCTTATTATCTAAATTTCCTTTTTTAAAAAAATCTTTTGCAACATGAACTATTTTTTTGTCGTGATCCAAAGTTGTTAATTTTCCCCCGCTTGGTAGAGAGAGCGCCATTGTTAGAGAACTAAATCCAGTAAAGGTTCCTATTTCTAGACAGTTTTTAACATTGTTAATCTTAATAATTAATTGAAGAAAATGACCTTGGACTTCAGAAATTTGCATCCGCTGGATATCTCCGAGAGTTTTATTGTGATTTAGAATATCTCTTTGTACGGGATGTAAAGGTTGGGTGTGATCATAAATATAATCTAGTAAATCTTGGGTTACTTCAATGTTTTTTAACATTGTTATTTTAATTTCACTTTGAGAATTTCATTAACAAGTTGAGGATTAGCTTTTCCTTTAGAAATTTTCATGACTTCTCCAACAAAATAACCAAAAAGTTTTTCTTTTCCAGATTTATATTGAGTAACTTTATCTTTATTTTTTGATAGCGCTTGAGAAATAATCTTTTCTATTTCTTTTGGATTGCTTTCTTGTGTTAAACCTTCCTTATCAACAATTTGCTGTGGATCTTTGTCATTATCTTGCATTTTTTCAAAAACATCTTTTGCAATTTTCCCAGAAATTTTTCCTGAAATAATCATCTTAATTAAGGTAGATAAATTTTTCGCACTAACTGGAGATTGAGAAATAGAGAGATTTTTTTTATTAAGTACAGCAAATAATTCTCCTGTAATCCAATTAGAAGCTAATTTTTTATCGCAACCTTTAATTACTTCTTCGTAATAATTCGAAATTTCCTTTTCAGAAACTAAGATGTTTGCTTCGTAATAAGATAAATTATGTTCTTTTATAAATCTTTCTTTTTTTTCATCTGGTAATTCAGGCAGTTTCTTTTTTAATTTATCAATTAAACTTTGTTTTAGATTAAGTGGTAATAAATCTGGGTCAGGGAAATATCTGTAGTCATGAGCATCCTCTTTAGACCTCATAGATCTCGTAGTATTCTTTTTTGTATCATATAATCTTGTTTCTTGATCTATCTGCTTATTATCCTCTAGTAGTTCTACTTGTCTTCTTGCTTCATATTCAATTGCCATTTGCATAAACTTAATTGAATTTACGTTTTTGATTTCACATCGTGTCCCAAATTTTTTTTCTCCTACTTTTCTAACTGACACATTGACATCTGCTCTTAACGACCCCTCTTGCATATTTCCATCACAAGTTT
The DNA here is from genome assembly GCA_000513075.1 of alpha proteobacterium SCGC AAA288-G21. GTDB lineage: Bacteria > Pseudomonadota > Alphaproteobacteria > Pelagibacterales > Pelagibacteraceae > AAA240-E13. The sequence continues at coordinate 8,667 of AZYC01000022.1, forward strand.
CTAGATATCTCATAATAGATCTCAATTTTCTGATATATGCATTTACTTCATCTGGAGATCTTAAATCAGGTTTGCTTACTATTTCCATAAGTGCAACACCTGATCTATTTAAGTCTACAAAAGTGTTATCTGGATCCATATCATGTATGCTTTTACCTGCATCTTGTTCAAGATGAAGTCTTTCGATGCCAATTTTTCTAGTTCCATAAGACATATCAAGTATCACCTCACCTTCACCAACTATGGGATTTTTGTATTGTGAAATTTGATAGCCTTGAGGTAAATCCGCATAAAAATAATTTTTTCTATCAAAAACTGAATCCAAATTTATTTTAGCTTTTAAACCTAATCCTGTTTTAACACTTTGTTCTATGCAAAATTGGTTTATCACTGGAAGCATTCCTGGAAAAGCACAATCAACAAGACTTACCTGGCTATTAGGTTCGGCTCCAAATTTAGTTGGAGACGATGAAAAAAGTTTTGATTTAGATAAAACTTGAGCATGGACCTCTAAACCAATAATAACTTCCCAATTTCCCTTTTCTCCTTTTATGAAATAATCAAATTTTTTTCCTGTCATTAACTCCACCAAGCTTTCAATTTTATTTTAAAATTAGCTCTTTTTTCTATAGCTAAAGAAAGATTTAGTATTGTCTGTTCGTCAAAAGCTTTTCCAATAAGCTGCAATCCTAAAGGTAAATCATTTTTATCGTAACCTGCAGGAACAGAAATAGCAGGTAGGCCAGCTAAATTAATTGGGACGGTAAATATATCATTTAAATACATAGAAACAGGATCATCTTTTTTATCTCCCATTTTGAATGCTGCACTAGGTGTTGATGGTGTTAATATTGCATCAATATCATTAAAAGCTTTATCGAAATCATTTTTAATTAACTGTCTAACCTTTTGGGCTTTTAAATAGTATGCATCGTAATAACCTGATGACAAAACATAGGTACCAATTAGAATTCGTCTTTTTACTTCATCACCGAAACCTTCCGATCTAGTATTTTCATACATTTCAAATAAATTATTTCCTTTAGATCTATGTCCATATTTTACACCATCATATCGAGCTAAATTTGATGAAGCTTCAGCAGGAGCGACAATATAATATGTTGGAAGAGCATACTTGGTATGTGGTAGTGAAATATTTTTTATAACTGCACCTGCATCTTTTAAATAATCTATGCCCCTTTTCCAAAGTTTATCTATTTCGTTGGGCATATTTTCAACTCTATATTCTTTTGGGATTCCAATTTTTAACCCTTTGACTTTTTCAGTTAATTTTGAACTATAATTGTCAACCTTCCTATCAACAGATGTTGAGTCTTTGGAATCATAACCCGACATAGCTTGAAGAAGCAAAGCACAATCCTCAACATTTTTTGTCATTGGGCCTGCTTGGTCAAGTGAGGAAGCAAACGCTACTATTCCCCATCTTGAACATCTTCCATAAGTAGGTTTTAATCCAACTGTTCCAGTAAAAGAAGCTGGTTGTCTAATAGATCCACCAGTATCAGTACCTATAGTAGCTGGAGTAAGATTTGCAGCCACCGCGGAAGCAGAACCACCAGATGAGCCCCCAGGTACTAATTTATCTCCAAAAGGATTTGTCACATTTCCAAAAAAACTTGTTTCATTAGATGAGCCCATTGCAAATTCATCACAATTAAGTTTACCTAGTAAAAATGAACCTTCGGACCACAAATTATTTGTAACTGTAGATTCATAAGTGGGAACAAAATTGTGTAGTATTTTGCTGCCAGCAGTAGTTTTGACATTTTTCGTACAGAATAAATCTTTAACTGCTATCGGAACACCTGCCAGCAAACCTTTGTAATCTTTTTTTTTATCAAAATTTTTTGCTGTATTTATTGCTTTATCAAAACATTGGGTGATGTATGTGTTTAATTTTTTAGATTTTTCAGAACTACTTATAAATGATTCAGTTACTTCTTGTGATGTAAAATCTTTTTTCTTTATTCCCGCAACCAATTTAGTAAGAGTAAAATCTGAAATGTTAGACATGTTACTCGATTACCTTTGGTACAACAAAAAATTCTTCGTTTTTTTCTGGTGAATTTTTTAAAATTTGATCTCTTATTTTCTCGTCTGACACCTCATCTTTTCTTGATCGTAAAGATGCATTTATTATTGATGTGAGTGGAACCGTTTTCTCAGTATTTAATTCATTTAGCTTTTCAATAAACTCCATTATTGAAGAAAGATCTTTAGAAAGATTATTTATTTTCTTTTCGTCTAAGGAAATCCTAGCTAATTTTGCTATATGTTTTACTGTATCTTTATCTATTAACATTTATGATTATTGATAACTAGGTAGAAATTATCATTTAAGATGAAAACATACAATATACTGAGTATAGATGAATTTAAAAAGAATATAGGTATTAATTCTAGACTATTAGGAATTGATCCTGGAAAAAAAAATATCGGAATAGCTATTTGTGATGAAAACAGAACTGTTGCTACCCCATTCAAAACTCTAATAAAAAACAAGTTTGAATCTCTATTAAATGAAATAAACAAAATTATCCAAGAAAATGAAATAAAGGGGATTGTTATAGGAAAAGCAATTAATATGGATGGTTCTACAGGAAGGTCTGCTCAATCATCCATAGATTTTGCAAATAATTTATCAAATAATGTTATCGTTCCAATCACTTTTTGGGATGAGAGACTTTCAAGCGAGGCTGCTTTTAAAATGACCAAAGATTTAAATACCAATGTTTCAAATAAAATCAAAAATCTAGACAAAAATTCAGCTGCATTTATACTTCAGGGAGCCATTGATTATTTGACTAATTAATAATTTACTTGCATAGGCTATTAGAAAACTCTATAGAGTTGATTTTAATGGCTGTAATTAAAAAATTTAAAGCTGTTAAAATCAGTCAAAATCACCTTTTAGGTATTCAAGATCTCTCTTTTTCCGAAATTTCACACATTTTAGACGAAGCGAAAACTTTTATAAAATTAAACAGAAGTAGCTCAAAAAAAACGGATGTTTTAAGAGGAAAAACTCAAATTAACTTATTTTTTGAACCTTCCACAAGAACCCAAAGTTCTTTTGAGCTAGCTGGAAAGAGACTTGGGGCAGATGTTATGTCAATGAATATTGTTAACTCAGCTATTAAAAAAGGAGAAACCTTAATTGATACTGCGATGACACTAAATGCAATGCATCCTGATGTTATTGTTGTAAGACATCAAGATTCCGGCGCACCTAATTTATTATCACAAAAAGTAAACTGCTCTGTAATTAACGCTGGCGATGGTAGAAGAGAACACCCTACGCAAGCTTTACTTGATGCACTAACTATAATTAATAGAAAAGGTAAAGTTGAAGGATTAAAAATAGCTATCTGCGGAGATATTTTACATTCGCGAGTTGCTAGATCAAATATTTATTTAATGAATATGTTAGGCGCTGAAATCAATGTTGTAGCACCTAAAACTTTACTGCCTCATTCTGTTGAACGGTTGGGAGTGAATGTTTTTACTGATATGAAAAGAGGATTAGATAATTGTGATATTATAATGATGTTGAGATTACAAAATGAAAGAATGCAGGGTTCTTTTTTGCCCTCTGCTAGAGAATATTATGAATACTTTGGTTTAACGCCTGATAAAATGGTAATGGCAAAAAAAAATGCTTTGATAATGCATCCTGGCCCGATGAATAGAGGTGTTGAGATTGATACTAATCTAGCTGATGATATTAATAAAAGCGTAATAAGAGAACAAGTGGAACTGGGAGTTGCTGTAAGGATGGCCTGTCTTAAAATTTATTGCAAAAAAACATAATGAAAGAAAAATATTTAATAAACGCAAGAATAATTGACCCCAAAAATCAAATGGATGAAATCGGAGGCATAATCATTAATACTAACGGCAAAATTCAAGCTATTGGAAAAAAAGTTGCAAATGGAAACTTGCCTACTGAAGCAGAAAAAATAAACCTGAAAAAACAAGTTTTGATACCTGGCATAGTTGATATGAGAGTTTTTGTTGGAGAACCAGGTTATGAATATAAAGAAAATTTTAGAACTTTAAGTAATGCTGCATTATCAGGTGGTGTCACTTCCGTCGTTTCAATGCCAAATACTTCACCGGTTATTGATAATGTCTCTATGGTAGATTTTCTAAAACGAAGAGGAAGAGATAAATCAAAAATAAATATTTTTCCTTCTGCTTGTCTGACAAAAAACACTGAAGGTATACAAATGACTGAATTTGGACTTCTGAAAAGAAAAGGAATAATTGCTTTTACAGACGGACTTAAAACGATCCAAGACCCTCAAGTAATGTCAAGAATAATGAATTATGCCGGAGAATCTGACGCTTTAATTATGCAACATGCGGAAGATAATATTTTGTCAACTGGTGGCTTAATTAACGAAGGAGAAATTTCGACTAGACTTGGTTTAAAAGGAATACCTTCTCTAGCAGAAAAAATTATAGTGGAAAGGGATTTATCTTTTCTTGAGGAATATAAATGTAAATACCATATTTCTCAAATATCTTCTGAAAAAACTATATCTTCGATCAAAAGAGCTAAAGAAGAAGGTAAAATTTTCTCAACAGGGGTTTCTATAAATAACTTGTCTTTAAATGAAAATGATATTGGTGATTTTAAGACGTTTTTAAAACTTTCTCCTCCGCTTAGAACCGAACAAGATCGATTATCACTAATTAATGCTATTGGCGAAGGATTAATTGAAGTTATAGTTTCTGATCACAAACCAGAAGATGAAGAATCCAAAAGATTAACTTTTGCTAAGGCAGCAACTGGAGCTACTGGGATAGAAACATTATTGCCTCTTGCTTTGGAACTGTTTCACAACGATTCATTAAAATTAAATACAATAATTGCTTCTATTACTTCAAATCCTGCAAAAATTCTTGGAATAGATAAAGGTAGTCTTCAAATAGGTAGTGATGCTGATTTATGTGTCGTCGATATCAATAAGCCATGGGTTGTTAATAAAGCCAATTTATTGTCAAAGTCTAAAAACACCCCTATTGAAGATAGAAAATTGCAAGGACAAATTATAAAAACCTTTATAAAAGGTGAAATTGCTTTTGTAAAAGCTTAAGTGTTAATGGAAATTTTTTTAGTTGCAGTTTTTTCATATTTTTGTGGATCAATTCCTTTTGGTTTAATTTTAACTAAAGCTTTCAGTGGTAAAGATATAAGAGGCATAGGATCTGGAAATATTGGAGCCACTAATGTTCTCAGGACCGGAAACAAATATTTGGCCTTCTCAACTCTTATTCTAGATATATTGAAAGGATATTTTGCTGTTATAATTACGCAACAATATTTTCTAGAACTGATTCAATTATCTGCATTACTAGTCTTTCTTGGACATCTTTTTCCAATATGGCTAAAATTTAAAGGAGGAAAAGGAGTTGCAACTTTTTTAGGTATTTTATTTGCCCTATCATATAGTTTAACATTGCTATTTATATTAACTTGGATAACTGTAACTTTAATATTTAAATATTCTTCTTTATCTTCAATTTTTGCTTCCATAACTGTATTCGTGATATCTTTTATAAAAGAAAGTGTAATTGAAGCCTTTGATCCGAATATTTCTAATGTTAGCGATATAAAATTATTATTATTTATTTTTCTAATTCTAATAATTTATACACACAAAATTAATATATCTAACTTGATAAATAGAACCGAACATAAAATAAAACTATAGATAAAAAGCCACTTTTCTTAGTAAATAAAATCTTAAGTTTGACAAATATAAATATTTTTGACACTAAATTCCAAAGAGGTATGCTCAATGAATTTAGTTATCGTTGAAAGTCCAGCTAAAGCTAAAACTATTAACAAGTATTTAGGTAATAATTACAAAGTTTTAGCAAGTTATGGACATGTAAGAGATCTTCCTTCAAAAAATGGATCGGTTGACCCAAATAATAATTTTCAAATGTTGTGGGAGATTGACAGTTTTTCAAAAAAGTATCTCAAGGAAATTACAGATACTGCAGCTGATTCAGAAAAAATAATTTTTGCTACAGACCCTGACCGCGAAGGTGAAGCTATTGCTTGGCATATTAAAGAAGTATTGGAGCAAAAAAAACTTCTCAAAAGTAAAACAGTTGAAAGAGTTGTGTTTAATGAGATAACAAAAAAAGCTGTTATTCATGGTATAGAAAATCCAAAAGGTATTGAGCAGTATTTAGTTGATGCTTATATGGCTAGAAGAGCATTGGATTACTTGGTGGGTTTTAATATATCACCTATTTTATGGACTAAGCTTCCAGGTTCAAAATCTGCAGGAAGAGTTCAATCAGTAGCATTAAAGTTAATCTCAGAAAGAGAACATGAAATAGAATTATTTATACCTA
>AZYC01000023.1 GCA_000513075.1 alpha proteobacterium SCGC AAA288-G21
GAAGGATGTGTTCTGGGAATAAAGAGAATTTTAAGATGTCATCCAATTAAATTTTTAGGTGGAAGAGATGGATTTGACCCTGCGCCAAATTTAAACACAAAGGGAGAAGAAAAATAATATGGAAGGTAAAAATCTTATTTTAGCAATTTCATTATCTGCATTAGTATTAATAATGTGGTCAATATTTTTTGCCCCACCACCTCCAACAATTGATAAGGAACAAAATAAAATAGAAAAAACACAGAAAGAAAACGATATATCTTCTCCATCTATAGATACCAAAAAAGAAACTGCCACCTTAACAAGAGCAGAATCTTTAAAATTTACAAAAAGAATCCCTATTGAAAATGAGAATATATCTGGATCCATTTCATTAACGGGCGGAATTATAGATGACATAATTTTTAAAAATTATAACCAAAAATTAAATTCTGAAGAAAAAGTAATTTTATTGAATCCAAATAGTTCGAAAAATGGTTATTATATTGAATCTGGGTGGGCTTCTACTAACAAAGATATGGATTTGCCAAACAACAAAACAGAGTGGTCCATAGTTGGTAATTCCAAACTAACTCCAAATAATCCAGTTACTCTTAAATGGATAAATAATAATGGAATTACATTTCAAAAAACTATTGAATTAGATGAAAAATTTTTATTTAAAATAAATCAAAAAATTAAAAATGGTGGAAATAATAATTATGATTTCTATCCATATGCACAAATTGTAAGAAATAAGAAGCCCGAAGTATTAGGATTCTATATACTTCATGAGGGCTTCATTGGTGTATTCGATGAAGAACTTAAAGAAGAAGATTATAAAGATATAGAAGAAAAGAAATTTACAGCAAATTCTTCTTCTGGTTGGCTAGGTATAACCGATAAGTATTGGATTACAGCCATTGTTCCAGAAAAAAACAAGGATTTTAAGTCAGAATTTATTCACGATAAAAATTACAGAGCCAACTTTATACAGACCGAACCAATCCAAAGCTTACCAAATCAAACAATTTCAAGTGAGATAAGAGTTTTTACTGCTGCTAAAGAAGTGGCTGTAATTGATGGATACGCTAAAAATCAGGAAATAGAAAAGTTTGATTTAACTATAGATTGGGGTTGGTTTTATTTTTTTACCAAACCTTTATTTTTTGTAGCAGACTATTTCTTCAAACTTACGGGAAATTTTGGAGTTGCAATTATTTTAATAACCGCTTGTATAAGATTGATATTTTTTCCTTTGGCAAACTATTCGTTTAGATCAATGGCAAAAATGAAAGTTTTACAGCCAGAAATGGTAAGATTAAAGGAACTACACAAAGACGACAAGGTGAAGCTTCAACAAGAAATGATGGCTTTGTATAAGAGAGAAAAGGTCAACCCCATATCAGGTTGTCTTCCAGTTATAATACAGATTCCGTTTTTCTTTGCAATTTACAAAATGTTGTTTGTAACAATCGAGATGAGACAGCAGCCTTTTTTCGGATGGATACAAGATCTTTCTGCGAGGGACCCGACCTCGATATTTAATTTATTTGGATTGATTCCTTGGGATCCTCCAACATTTTTAATGATTGGGGTTTGGCATGCCATTGTTAATCTTTTCAGGTTTTGTTTTTGGTAAATGGTGGGGAATATTAATTGTACTTACTTCCACAACAATAGGAGCAACAATGTTATATTTTTTAGTTGGATTATTTTTTCGTGATATTATCCAAGAAAAATTAGCTCCAAAGTTTTCAAAATTAAAAAAATTTTTTAATAAAAACGAACTTGTTTATTTTATGTTCTACAGATTTATTGGTGGAGGAGGGACTCCTTACGCAATACAAAACACTTTGCCAATATTATTTAATATGTCCATGAAAAATTATATTATTGCGACTTTTCTTGGAAGCATGCCATCCATGTTTGTTACGGTAGCTATAGGCAGTGGTATAGAAACTATTATAGATCAAAATGAAAAACTCAGTGCTGTTAATGTTCTTTTTTCTCCAGATATTTATATTCCAATAGTTTGTTTTTTTATTCTTCTAATAATAGGATTTGTATTTCAGAAACTTTACTTTAAAGAATAAATAGTCATTTTTAGTGTTTATAATGCAAATTAATTAATTAATTATTTTTTTTAATTTGATAGTTTAACATTTTAATTGACTTGTAGGGAACTCTATATCCTGGAAAAGAAGATACATCTCCCCTAAGAGTAGTTTGTGGAGTCCAGCCAAATGCATATAGAATAAAACATATAACAAGTAAATATTTTTTATTTGTAATAAAAGATACTTTTTTTTCTATTTTTTCTAAATTAATTTCCAACAAATTATTTTGCAGCAAATAAAAATAAAAAAGTACTGTAAATGTATAGCTCATATTAACTACTCTGCCCCAATCTGCCATTGCAGAAAACATTACTAATACTGGTAATAGAATTATCAGAACTGGGAAAAGCAAATTATTAAAATATTGAAAAAATAAAGCTTGTATTTTCAATTTTGTATTAAAGCATAATAAAAAGATTGGTCCAAAACCAACTAATATTATTAAAAAATATCTTACAAAGACTTCTAATGAATATGCACTAAAATTTCCTGTAAATTGTTGAACAATTGATGATTTCCATAACAACAAACCGCATGACATATAACAATCTTCACCAAAATTTTCTTTTAATGAAGTAGCCATAATCGCATGATTTTCAGGAGTAATTGGATTAGTAGCAACTATAATCGATACTATTAATGCAGGAATAAAACATATTGTTATTTTGCTCAAAAGTGCTGTGGTTTGATTATGTCTCAGTCTAATTACCAAAACTGATGCTATGAACGGAAAGAAAAATACTATGGGTTCATAAATTAAACAGACAATGGGTAAAATAAAAAAAATATAATACAGAGGAATATTACTTGAATAATTAGCATTTGAAATATTTAAAAATAATAGAAAAGCAGTAAATACAAAAGTTTCTTTTCTAACCAACACCTCAATTTCAGCAAGAGGATATAACAAAAAAATTGGTGTAAAAATTGACAATATAATAATTAAATTTGTGGGTATATTTCTGAAAAATCTATAAATCAGAAACAGAAAAATTGAGTACATAAGAGATTGAAATAGAAATATTACAAATCTAAGACTTAGGTCAAAATACTTTGCAATTTGAAAGCATATTTCACCAATCAAACCTCTTTTTGTAAAGCCACCCTGATAGTTTATTAACCACTCCGAAATAGTAGAATCATTCCCAACAGCATGTTTTATATATAACCAAAAAATTCCAAAAAGAAATAATAGACACAAATATATAAAGAAATAATTATTAAATTTTCTTATATTCATTATTATTTGCATTCTTTATCAGATATAAATTGGCTGTCATTGTTTTTTAATTAAAACTTATGCTTTTCTAATATTTTTTGAGTCAAGGTAAAGAAAATTTAATAGATGGTGCCCACATTCAGAATTGAACTGAAGACCTCTTCCTTACCATGGAAGTGCTCTACCAACTGAGCTATGTGGGCTCAAACTTGATTTAGAAATAAAAAAGCATTTGTAATAGCTATAAAATAGCCATAATCGTATAGTAACTTGAAAATTATCTTTTAACAAAGTAAACATATAAAAAATATGGAAAAGTTTTTATGGGCATTCATTACGATTATAAATCAAAAAGAGGTGAAAGAGCCGTGTTGAGGCAAGCCAAAAGAGAAGCGCGTTTAGCAAGAAAAAAAGCAAAAAGAAAAAATGTGGTGGAAGAACAAAATAGCGCACCAATAATGCACGATATCCTAAAGCCCATTACTTTAGAGGATTTAACCAATCCAGATAACAAGAAATAAATTTTGTGGGTAAATGGAGAAGGATGGGATTTACATTCAAAAGCTCGAAAAAGCATTAAAAAAAAATCTTAAAAAAAGAAAAAAATTTCAAAAAAAATACAATAGTAAGAAGAAAAAATGACAGTTTTATCGGATAAATGGATAAAAGAAATGGTGAAAACTAATAATATGATCAGTCCTTTTGAAGATAAGCAAGTAAGAGGCAACAAGATTTCCTATGGCCTTTCTTCTTTTGGGTACGATGCACGTGTTGCAAATGAATTTAAAATATTCACAAATGTAAATTCTGAGATAATAGATCCTAAAAATTTTAAGCTAAATAACTTTATTTCTAAAAAAGGAGATGAATGTATTATTCCACCAAATTCTTTTGTTCTATCAAGTACGGTCGAATATTTTAGAATACCAAATGATGTAATGGTAATATGTTTAGGAAAATCTACTTATGCCAGATGCGGAATAATTGTAAACGTTACTCCTTTAGAGCCCAGCTGGGAGGGTAATGTGACACTGGAGTTTTCTAATACCACTCCTCTTCCGGCAAAAATATATGCGAACGAAGGAGCTGCGCAATTTATTTTTCTAAAGGGGAATGAAAAGCCTGATATTACATATGCTGATAGAAATGGAAAGTATATGAAGCAGTCTGGGGTAACACTTCCCAAAGTCTAATAGATGCAAAAATTAACAATTGTTGGGGGAAAAAAACTCAACGGTTCAATTACTATATCTGGATCGAAAAATGCAACGTTGCCTATTTTAGCAGCATCAATACTCAGCAAAAACAAAATTATAATTCAAAATATTCCTTTGGTTAAAGATGTAGAGACAATGATTGATTTGCTTTCACTCTTGGGTTCGAAAGTCAAATTAAATAAAAAGGAAAAAAAAATAGAAATACTCAATAATAATAAACTTAGTACTTTTGTGCCTTATAAATTAGTTAAAACGATGAGGGCAGGAGTTTTGGTTTTGGGGCCACTTTTGGCAAGATATAATAAAGCCAAAGTTTCTCTACCAGGAGGATGTGCAATTGGCTCAAGACCTGTAGATCTTCATCTTGGAGCTCTTAAAAAGATGGGAGTAAATTTTAAAATTACAGATGGATATATTAATGCAATTTCTAAAAATGGATTAATTGGAAATAAAATTACCTTCCCAAAAATTTCCGTTGGAGCAACGGAAAATGCCATGATGGCAGCCTGTCTTGCTAAGGGTAAAACTATACTCAATAATTGTGCGTGCGAACCTGAAATAAAAGATTTAGGTAGATTTTTAATTAAAATGGGATGCAAAATTAAATGGCTTAAAAAAAGAAAAATTGAAATTAATGGTGTTACAAGTCTTAAGACATTAACCTATAGAGTAATGTTTGACAGAATTGAAGCAGGTACATACATGATCGCATCTGCGGTAACAGATGGTCGAATTAAAATAAAAAATATTAATCCAAAAATAATCAAAAATGAGATTTTAGTGTTAAAAAAAATGGGCGTAATAATAACTATAAAATCAAAAGAAATAATAGTTCGTAACTCAAGGTATATTAAAAAGATAAATCTTAAAACCTCTCCCTATCCAGGTTTTCCCACCGATCTTCAGGCTCAAATCATGGTTTTAATGTGTGGAGCCAATGGAATTTCTAAAATAACAGAAAATATTTTTGAAAATAGATTTATGCATATACCAGAATTAAATAGGATGGGAGCTAAAATAAAAATTAAAGGAAACCAAGCAATCATACAGGGTAAAAAAAAATTAAACGCTGCGGAACTGATGGCAACTGATCTTAGAGCTTCAGTTTCATTGGTTTTAGCAGCTTTATCATCAAAATCAAAAACAACTATTAATAGAGTTTATCATTTGGATAGAGGTTATGAAAATATAGAAAAAAAATTATCTAATTGCGGAGCTCAAATAAAAAGAATTAAATGATAAAAGGCATCAATCGGTTAAAACTTATTGGTAAGAATATTGAAGATTTAAAAACTATCTCAGCATATAGTCAGGACTCAATTGTTAAAATTAAGGACATTGTATATTTAAAAGAAAATAAAATATTTATCGTGATGTTAAGTAGGTTTATGTGGGAGGATCTTGAAAAAGGTGTATTCAGAAATTATAAAAGAATCAAAAGTGTATTAAAATTTAATTTTATAGAAAATGTTTTAGCGAAAAATATAAATCAACAGCAAAAAAATAGAAATCTTGAATTACTAGCAATTAAAAGTAACCATAACCAAAATAATTTATATGATACAAGCTTAGTCTTTTCTGGAAATAATATTATATTGCTAAAATCTGAAGAAATAGACGTAATGCTTGATGATCAGGAGTATTTTTGGGAAGTAAAACATTTTCCGAAACATAGAATATAAAATATTATGATTATTGAACTAAAAAAATAGAAGTTTTTTAAAAAAAAAGTATTGAAACACCTGGATCGTTAGTTATAACATTGGCAGATTTTTGAGGTTTAAAAGATTAATCAAAATCTAAAAATGTTAGATTGAACACGGAAGGTTGAAACATTGGTAAAACAAGATTTACTTGAATTTAAAGGCAAAGTTACCGAATTACTGCCCAATGCAATGTTTAGAGTAAAACTTGAAAATAACCATGAGATTCTTGCACATACAGCTGGAAAATTAAGAAAGAACAGAATTAGAGTTTTGGCTGGAGATCAAGTGATGGTTGAAGTTACTCCTTATGATCTGACTAAAGGAAGAATTATTTTTAGATATTAACCAACGGCCAGGTAGCTCAGTCGGTAGAGCAGAGCCCTGAAAAGGCTTGTGTCGGCGGTTCGATTCCGTCCCTGGCCACCTTAGTCTACGCGGATAATTTATCAGTTGCACTTTCTAGAAAGAGTGTTTCAGCACAAATCCGACACACTCAGAAAGGATTTTGCCTCTGGTTTCAGGGTGTTTTGTTAATGGCTTCTTCTCCATGTTTTAGTAAATTTTTTCTTATTTTTTTTGTATTCTTGAATAATATTGTCTATCTCTTTTTCAGGTACACCTTGAGGTTTCAACATATCTTTTGCATCAGCTATTTTACCGTTCAATATAAGATGTAGAACTGTGAGTTTATCAGTATCAGTAAAGTATTTAGTATGTAGCTTTAAAAGATCTTTTTCTAACTTTCTTGTTGATTGATTTTTCATATTAAAAAAACTTCGTAAGAAATTTTACTACGTAAACCAATGCAACTAATAAAAAAATTGTTATAAATATTTTTTTTAAATTTTTAGCTTCTTTTTTTTCGTACTTCCTCCAAATCTCCGAGTCGAGCTCGGCCTTTTTATCTTCTTCTTCCATACTAAATTATTAAAAAAACCCCATAAGAAATTTCACTGCGTAAACGAATGCAACCAATAGAAAAACTGCAAGTATTATTCTATCGAAAATTCTATGTTCTTTTCTTTTTTTACGCCACATTCAATTAATTTATCATTTCTTTTTTATTTCTTAAATTCTTTAACAATTAATTTTAACGAATATTTATCTATAGGTTTTTTTATAAGATAATGATGAATTCCATGATTCCCTTTGTTTGTTATTTCATTTCCTAGCTTTCCTAATCCCTCCTTGTTTTCTTCACAAGCTTTAAGAATCACATCATTTGCATATTTCAATTCATTTTTGCATTCTTCTTGGGCATCTTTTTTGTTCATTCCGTTATCTATTAATCTTTTGTATCTTAATTTTAATGACATAAAAAATTCATCGTCAGTTTCATTTAAAATATCATTGTGACTAATGAGATAATGGATAGCACCTTTTTCATAAAGAAAATCAATCATATGCCAATTAAAACCATTTTTAATAACTTCATTTAAACCAACAAATTTCCCTTTGTTGTCAAAATATGGAGCTTTATCTAAAAATTTTTTAACTTCGTCTTCAGCATTAGCTCTTTCTATTTTCATAAATCTATAAGCAAGTTCACAACTGGGTATAAACGCTGATCCTCTTGGTCCTTCTTCAATGCTTTTAAACATATTATCCATAATTTATTTTAACCCAGAACCAAGATCCCTAAAAGCTTCTTCATACCTAAAGTTTACTACAATTAGTGAACAAATTAATTAAAGAAATTACGAAAGAAAAAATGTAGAATAACAGAATGTATACTATGTCAGTAATTGGTCTTCTTATATTTCCTGTGGGATTTTTATTTATCCTACAGTTTGGACTTAATTTAAGCGCAACTCAAACCGTGCTAGTATTATGTGGCTTTGGTTCTGCTCTTTCATTGGTTGGACTTGTTCACTCTATTAGATGTGGAAAGCGTAAAAAGTAGTCGTTCATTTCTTCAAATCCAGAACCAATATCCCTAAAAGCTTTTTCATTGAGTCCAGCATACTACAAAATTTCTGATCACACTATGATCACACTCAGGTCGATTTTCTTAACGTTTTAAAATTTAAAAGCTAGATTTAGCAGGAGCCAAATAGCAAAGTCCATGGAGCCAGAGTCCTGAAAGGGCTTGTGTCGGCGGTTCGATTCCGTCCCTGGCCACCACAAATTTTTTGGGATACTAAAAAACGTTTTTATTTTAATAATCGCGTCAGTTTTTTTATGAAGTAATTTGATAGAGAGTTCCGACCTATGCTAACTTGTCTCTGCTTTTTTATGATCCGGTCTTCCCAAATAAGTTTATCAGAATTTGGTATACGACCGTCACTGTCCATCACTTTGAGCACCTGTCGCATGCCTTTTTCTAATGATATTTGTGGTTGAAACTCTGGCACATCACTGAATAGTTTTTCGGAGCTATAATACAAATTATGTGAAAAGACTTCGCGACAGATATCAAATGCTGGAACCTTCAATCGCTCCAGATTCGCGTAAGGTACTCCGACAAGATCTACTTTCTTTCCAATTACTTTCATTGCTGTAGTGTGATATTGGCTCCAGGTACAATAATTACGATTGACCATATTATACACTTTTCCGATGCATTGTTTTTTTCCAAGTACCCCAGAAAAAGCTAAAGCAGCATCATCGACATGCATAAACTGGTGTTTTGTACTGCCATCGCCACAAACTAAAATCGGTTTGCCTTTACGAATACGATCAATCCATGAAAAATCCCAGGATATTTGACGCAAAAGACCCATTCGTGGTCCATAAGTTGTTGACGGTTTAATAATCGTCACTGGGAACCCTTGTCGTTCATAAGCATCTATGAGTACTTGATCAGCCTTTACTTTGTTACGTCCGTAGTCAGTGGTTGGACGCAATGGATGATCTTCGGTAGTTGGAAACCAATCATACTGTACACCGTATGTACTGACAGTAGAACACATCACAAATTGCTGAACACCTCGAAATGCGCGAATGCTACTCGCAGCTTGGTTAGCGTCCATACAAACCATGTCAATTGCAAAATCAAATGATTCATCTTGCATTGCTTTTTCAAAAACTTCTTGGTCGTTGCGGTCACCAATAATGTTACGAGCTCCTTCAGGGGACAAGCCGCTTTGTCCACGGTTAAAACAAAACACTTCGTGATTTTGTTTTAACAAACGTATTACTATACTTGTACTAATATTGCCAGTACCACCAATAACACAAACTTTCATCGAGATTGTCTCATACCTTTTCAGCGATTTCCACGCGATGAGTTGTTTGACTTTTAGTTGCCGCATCTACTAAAGCTTGCGTATTCAGAGCCTCAGCATAGTCTGATCGAATGTAACCACGGTTACCAGTATCTATAGCTTTTAGCCATGCATCAACCTTGTCCAGCCCCCCCAATTTATTTACCTTTGGAGGGACCTCATTAATTTCGTTACCTTTGATTATTCCCCTAATTGTTGGCTCTGTCATGTTTGCCTTCAGTCTTAGATGAGGTCCAATTAGTTCTAGATCGAAATGTACTTTTTCGTGTCCACAGTGATTTGTGTGCACACCAATGACTCCGTTATCAAGTTTATACATAAGTTGTAAGGCGTTTTCGGCATCGAAGTCTGTGCGATCGGGAGCCATGTTTTTGATACCAATAGCAGCTGCCAATGTGGGTCGAGAATTATCGAATACATAACGTACACAATCAAGCAGGTGAATCGCCTGATCAGTTATTGGCCCCCCACTAACTTTTTTTTGTAGGAACCAGGGGGATATTTGAAAATCAAGATAAAAACCGACGGTACATACAGTTCGTACCAAATGTACATCATGCCCTTTAATTAATTGTTTTAGTAGTTCGTAGCGTGGATCGTACCGCAACTGAAATCCAACCGCTGCCATTATTCTAGACTTCTTAATTGCATATAAACATTCTCGGCCCCCAACAAGGTCATAGGCTGGAGGTTTTTCTATAAACAAATGAATGTTCTTTTCACATGCGCGTTTGATTGGTTCTATACGAGCAGTTGGTATTGTGCACACAAGCAATCCATCCATAGGTGTGTCAAACAGTTTGTTGAGTTCAGTTGTTGCAACTGCTCCTTTCCTTTCATTAGCAAGTTTTTCAGCTGCTTCATGTTTAATATCATGAACCACAACAATCTTGGCACCAGTACGTTCCACCAAGCCAGATAGAACGGTACCCATTTGACCAGCACCAATCACACCGATACGAAGAGTTTTAGATTTTATGGTAAATGCTTTTGCATTTTTTCTTTTTTTACGCTTTTTTTTTATTCTTAAAACATTAAATAAAACACCACACAATAAAATAAATGTTGTAAGACCAATAATAATTATAAAGTTCATAAGGAATTTATTATACTAGTATCTAAATAAAATTATTTTTTTAGTAAATTTATAAAATATTAAGAACGTTGTATACAATCTCAAAACAATTATTTTTTTTTATTTGCAAAATATTCTATCGTTTTGGGGGACGCCGCATGACCAGTTGTTACAAACCAGTTATAATCAGCTGGATAAAATATATCATTTATATTTTTTGGAATATCCTTGAATTTTTCGTTATATTTCTTATTTACGAAAAACGCATTTGAACCAGTAATATTGCAACAAACTAATTTATAATTAAATTTTTCTAAATGATCTATCCAGTATTGTAAACTAGTTCCTTGATCATCATATCCTGCCCATTTATTTCCATCTCTAAAAGAAAACACCCCTTCATCTGGTCTTTCCTTGTCAGGCAAAAATTTGCCAATACTATCCGTATACTCGAAGCTTGGTGTTTCGAGATATTGAAAACCGTACTTAATCATAACTTCTTTAATATTAGAAATTACAAAATCACGGATTAATAATTCTTTTTCTTGTCTATCTACAAAACCTAAAGGTAATTCCTTAGAGGGTTTTAATTTTTTTTCTTTTACCATTTTTTTGGTACAGCAGGGTGGAATCGAACCACCGACCCCTAGTTCCACAAACTAGTGCTCTAACCAACTGAGCTACTGCTGCATAACTCCCTTTTATATTAATTGTTAATAAATTTGTATTTTAAAATATGTAATGATTTAGCTAAGCAATAGCTTAGCGTGTACAAAATGGTGTTTTGCACTTAAAGAAAGGTATTCTTTTTTTCGTTTTTTAATCATAGCTAATAGATACCAAAAAATACTTTTTATGCAACAAAGAATTGTATAGGGATGCAAAATTAGCCTTAATTTAAAAACTAATATTATTTTTCCCTATACAAAAATTTGTTTGAAATACTATTAAGAGGTTTTTTGCAGATTTACTGCGGAAGGACCCTTGTCCGTATTCTCAACTTCAAACGTTAATTCGTCACCTTCATTTAGATACTTCAGGCCTGCTTCTCTTACAGCTGAAGAATGAACGAACACGTCTTTTTCTTTGTCTTCTCTTTCAATGAAACCATAACCTTTCGTTCCATTGAACCATTTTACTTTACCTTTTAGACTCATTGTTACTTTTCCTTATTTTTGTTTAACTTAGTTGTCGCAAAACTTACAACAATATCCCCTTTAAATTGATTTAATAAGATATGTCAAGTTAATTGATTGAGTTAAAACCTAAAGTATTAAACGATTTTTAAGATAAATTAAGGTAGCTTAGAATAATATCAAGTCACTAGCATAAGCCTTTTTAGAAATGAGAGTCCTTAAATAATATTATAGTGCCCTTGGAAAATCAGGATTATTAACGCTGATTAGAATTATTAGAATTACAAGTATAATATTAAATTAATTTTCTACTATGATAAGATTATCAATTATTATTTGATCTATATCGACTTTTTAGCAAAGAAAAATTTATTTTATCCATTGGCATCATCAGTTATAGTGTTGGTAATTTCAAATAATTATTTATGAATATAATATTAATAAAGGAAAAAAGTATATGAATGTTCGTTCAGTGGCATTAACAACAGGAATATTCGGTGCTTGTACAATGTTTTTTCTTGCTTGGTGGTTAATCCTAATTGGAAATGCAGAGGGCCCAATCACTCTATTTGAAAGAATATACATAGGATACAGTTTTACACCAACAGGAAGCGTTGTTGGAGCGGTATGGGGCTTTGTTGATTGGGGAATTGCGGGGGCAATTTTTGCGTGGTTGTATAATAAGATTAATAAATAAACGTATTTTTTCATTTAATTCCTAGAAGAAAGTAGAAAATTTATTTTATAAAAATATGAACACAATATTATTTTGGTCACTAATTTTGATAGGATTTGGATTATTTGTTTATTTTATTCCTTATAGGAACATTAAAATTATACAAAAATTACAAAAAGAGAGTCTGCAAAGATTGGACACGATAATAGAACTCTTAAACAAGAAAAATTAATTTTAATGAAAAAACCTAACTAGTGTGCTCATGGACTTTGCATAAAAAATTGCTAAATTTTTCCTCGGAAGAAAAATAAAAAGTTTTTAACTATCTTGATTCTGTGTTTTATCTACTGGCAATGCAGATTTTATAGCTGGTGGTCAGATTAATATAGGATAAGACCTAATGGCACTAACTGGAAAAATCAAAATATACAAAGTGAGTTTGGTAGGTTATCTGATACTTTTTATTTAGAACTAAAATGTTATTTTTAAGTTAAAGAGACAAGGCAGTTCAAATTAAAAGTAATTATTGAATTATTTAACAAATCTGTAATATTGATGTCCTATGCCCAATGACATAATAACAGATGCTTTCAAGAGTATGTTCCCTGAGTTAAAAAGACATTTAGACATGACTACTTTGCGACACTGGTCACAAAAAATAGCTAATGCAAAAAATATTTTAAATAAAAGCGGAAAAAAATATTATTCTCAAAACGATGAGGATGGAATCCTTTTAGAAATATTAAATAGAATAAATAAAAAAAAAGGGTCTTTTTTAGAAATTGGAGTAGCTGGCTTATCGTGGCATACACTATCAAAAGAACGTAACGGAACTGAAAATAACACTATTATTCTATTAATGTTGGGATGGAAAGGTATTTGGATTGATAACAGAGATATAGATATTAGTCTCGATGAAAATAGTATTTTAAAATTTGATAAAAAATTTATCACCAAAAATAATTGCATTAAAACTGTTGAAAAAAATCTTGAATTATTAAAATTAGAAAAAAAAGATATAAGTGTAATATCAGTAGATATAGATGGAAATGATTTTTGCATCGTTCAAACACTTTTAGATAATAAATTTGTACCTGATTGTTTAGTTGTAGAATATAATTCTAAATTTCCACCTCCAATTTTATATAATCTAATTTATGATGAAAATTATAAATGGGCAGGATATGATGATCAAGGAACTAGTTTACAATACTGGATAGATCATTTAGAAAAATTTAATTATAAATTAGTTTGTTGCAATATT
>AZYC01000024.1 GCA_000513075.1 alpha proteobacterium SCGC AAA288-G21
CCAGATCCTAATGAAACTATACTTAATTATATTAGGACAAAACTAAGAAAAACTGGAACCAAGGAGGGTTGCGCAGAAGGAGGCTGTGGAGCATGCACAATAGTATTAGGGGAGTTAAAAAAAGGTAAAATTATTTATAAGGCGATTAATGCATGTATCGCATTCGTTCCAACTTTAGCTGGCAAACAGCTTGTGCTTGTAGAAGATTTAGTTTCTGACGATGGATCTTTACATCCAGTACAGGAGGCAATGGTTAACTATCACGGTTCACAATGTGGATTCTGTACACCAGGATTTGTAATGTCCTTATTTGCAATGTACAAAAACTATTCTTTCTATGAAGATAATGTTATCAAAGATTCGATTTCTGGTAATTTGTGCAGGTGCACAGGCTATCGACCCATAATAGATGCTGCTAAAAGTTTAAATAAAATCAGCAAGTTTGACTTTTTCAAAAAAAATCAACAGCTATTCATTTCTCTTTTGAAAAAAATAAAACATGAAAATATTGTTATATCAAATAAAAATAAAAAGTATTTTGCACCCAGAAATGTAAATGAGTTAAAAAAAATTCTTAAACAATATCCAAATTCTAAATTGTTAAGTGGAGGAACCGATATTTCTTTAGTTGTTACCAAAGAGAGAAAAGAACTAGATTCTTTGATTTATATGAATTCAATCGATGAATTAAATTATATTAGAAAAAATGATAATTTCATTGAAGTGGGTGCCACAACACCTTTAATAGATTTTAAATCATTTATAACAAAATATTTTCCCGATTTTGCACAGATTCTTAAAAGATATGGTTCTACTCAAATTTTAAATGTCTGTACAATTGCAGGAAATATAGCAACAGCAAGTCCTATTGGTGATACCCTTCCATTATTGTTGTCGCTTGATTCACAAATAATTATTAAAGATAAAAATAAAACTAAAATTTTACCCTTAAATGGATTTTTTATAAACTATCGCAAAACAAAACTTAAAAAAGGACAATTTATTCATTCAATAAGAATTCCTTTATTAGGAAAAAATATCTTTAAAGCTTATAAAATTTCGAAAAGAATAGATGATGATATCTCATCTGTTTGTGCTTCTTTTAATGTTGAACTTGAAAAAAATAGAATAAAAAAAATAAAAGTTGCATATGGTGGAATGGCGAATAAGCCCCAAAGGGCTTTTAATTGCGAAAAAATACTCCTTAATTCCTCTTTATCAGATAACACAATTAACAAAGCTAAAAAATCCCTAGAAAAAGATTTTAAACCTATTACCGATGCTCGAGCCAGTCAAAAATATCGCATGGAAATAGCAAAAAATTTGTTGGAGAAATGCTTTCAGGAAATCAAACAAAAAAAATTAATAAGAATAAATATTTAAAATGGACAGTAATTCTTTTGTAATGGAAAAAAGACCACATGAAAGTGGATCTAAACATGTTAGTGGGTATGCCAATTACATAGACGATATAGTTGAGCCAGAAGGCACATTATATGGTGCAATTGGATATAGTAAAAAGGCATATGCAATCATAAAAAAATTGGATTTAAGAGAAGTATGGAAGAGCGAAGGGGTAGTTTCTGTAGTGACTTCAGCAGATATTCCAGGACGCAATGATGTAGGAGCTGTTTATGATGGTGATCCAATTTTTCCAAAAAAAGCTGAATATTTTGGTCAGCCACTATTTGCTGTTGCAGCGACGTCAACTGAACTTGCCAGAAAGGCTGTTCTAAAAGCTCAAATATCCTACAAAACTTTAAAACCAGTTATAGATATAAAAGAAGCTCTAAGAAAAAAACTTTATGTTTTAAAAGGAAGAAAAATTAAAAGGGGAAATCCATCAAAAAAAATTAATAGAGCAAAAAATTATTTAAAAAATTCTTTTACACTGGGAAGCCAAGAACATTTTTATCTTGAAGGTCAAATTGCATTTGTTATTCCACAAGAAGATAATGATTTTAAAATTTTTTCTAGTACTCAGCATCCAAGTGAAACACAACAAATTATAGCAAAGATGCTTAATCAAAAAAATAACACTATTAATGTTGAAGTAAGAAGAATAGGAGGAGGATTTGGAGGCAAAGAAACTCAAAGTTTTATTTTTGCAGCAATATGTACTCTTTTATCAAAAAAAACAAAACTTCCAGTTAAGCTTAGAATGGATCGTGATGATGATATTTTAATAACCGGTAAACGTCATGATTTTTATGCAGATTATGATGTAGGTTTTAATAATAAGGGTGTCATAGAAGGTGTTAAAATAAAACTTGCATCAAGATGTGGAATCTCTCCTGATTTATCTGGTGCAATAAACTCTAGAGCATTGCTTCATATTGATAATGCTTATTATCTTTCAGATGTTTCTGTTGAAAATTATCTTTGTAAAACCAATACATCTTCTTCAACTGCATTTCGTGGCTTTGGCGGTAACCAAGGAATGATGGTTATCGAAAACATTATAGACAATGTTGCAAGGTTTTTAAGGAGAGATCCGGCAGAAATAAGAAAAATAAATTTTTATCAAAAAAATAGAAAAAATATAACGCACTATGGAATGAAAATTGAAGACAATGTTATTAATGAAATTTTCTCAAAATTAATAAAGTCTTCAAATTATAAAAATAGAAGATTAAATATAAAAAAATTCAACGTAAAAAATAAATATTTGAAAAAAGGGTTAGCAATCACACCTGTAAAATTTGGTATTTCATTTACCACACGTCATCTTAATCAAGCAGGAGCCTTGGTACATATTTATTATGCTGATGGAAGTGTTCATGTATCAACAGGTGCAGTTGAAATGGGACAGGGAACTTATACAAAAATTGCTCAATTGGTTGCAAATGAATTAGGGTTGCCTTTTAATAAAATTAAAGTTTCTTCTACCCGCACGGATAAAGTTCCTAATACATCTGCTTCCGCGGCTAGTTCAACTACAGATCTTAATGGCGCGGCTGCGATTAATGCTGTAAATAAAATTAAAGAAAATTTAGCTTTATTTGTAAAACGTAAATACAAAGTAAAAAGCGATAAACCTGTTTATAGAAATAGTATGGTTAAATTTAAAGGTAAAACTTTTTTATTTAACTCATTAGTAAAAGAAGCTTATCTTAACAGAGTTTCATTGTCATCTTCTGGATTCTATTCAACGCCAAAAATACATTTTAATAATAAAACTTTTCTTGGCAGGCCTTTTCTGTACTTTTGTTATGGAGCCGCTGTTTCCGAAGTGTTAGTTGATACCTTAACTGGTGAAAATAAAATTTTAAGAGTTAACATACTTCATGATCATGGTAGGGCTATTAATCCTGCAATTGAAAAAGGCCAAATAGAAGGGGGTTTTGTCCAGGGTGCTGGATGGCTAACCATAGAAGAGGTTAATTGGAAATCAAACGGTGAACTTACTACTCATTCACCTTCGACTTATAAAATACCAGCCGTAAATGATATGCCAGAAAAATTTAATGTAGAAATTTATAAAAATTTAAATAAAGAAAATGTGGTTAATAAGTCCAAAACAACGGGAGAACCTCCATTAATGTTAGCAATGTCTGTTTTTTTTGCAATCAAGGATGCTATTGCTTCGGTGAGAAATTATACAAAGATACCTAAACTTAATTCTCCGGCTACTCCTGAGGCGATTTTATTAAGTATAAAGAATCTAACAAATAAATTATGAAAAATAAATTTATGCAAAGAGCAATTGAACTTTCAATCGAAAGTGTAAACAAAGGTGGTGGACCTTTTGGAAGTGTTATTGTTAAAGAAGATAAAATTGTTGCCGAAGGATCAAATAAAGTTACTTTGATCAACGATCCCACAGCTCATGGAGAAGTTGTCGCTATACGTCAAGCTTGTAAAATTTTAAATAATTTTAATCTTAGTGGCTGTGAACTATATTCAACATGCGAGCCATGTCCTATGTGTCTATCTGCAATTTATTGGGCTCGTCTTGATAAAATATATTATGCAAATACAAGAAATGATGCTCAAAGGATCGATTTTGATGATTCATTCATTTATTCTGAACTTCAAAAAAATACTAATAAAAGGAAAATTCCGATGATCCAAATGATGAGAAACGAAGCTTTGGAAGCTTTTGAATTGTGGGATAAAAAAACGGATAAGGTTAAATACTAAATGGAATTTTTACCCAATATCTATAAGTGGATCGAAATTTTATTACGGTGGTCACATGTAATGTTTGCAATTCTTTGGGTAGGTAATAGTTTTTTATTTAATTATTTAGATAATAAATTAGAAAAAAATGCAACCAGTGGGGAAGTGGATGCAGAAGGTATCTTACAACATAGTGGTTGGTTTTACCGTTTAGAAAGACTTAAGGTTGCACCTGAACAATTCTCTAAAAATTTAATTATATTCAAATGGCAAAGCTACCTAACGTTTATTACTGGAATACTATTATTGATAATTATTTATTATGCCAATGCAAAGATTTTAATGATTGATAAGAGAGTAAATGAAAATATTACTCCTTTAATGGGAATAGCAATTTCGATTTTTTCTATAATAGGATCTTGGTTAATTTATGATCTTATCTGTAAATCTAAATTGATAAATAACAAAATAATTTTTCCAGTAGTATTACTCATTATTGGAGCTGTTATTTCGTTTTGTTTTACAAAAATTTTTGGATCAAGATTTGCTTTTTTGTCTGTTGGTCTTATTTTGGGGTGCATAATGTTTTTTAATGTATTTTTTGTTATTATACCCAATGGCAAGAACATTACTTCTTCAGCTTTAAAAAAAAAAGAGTTTGATTTAAATTTATCAATTAGTGCTAAAATACGTAGCGTACATAATAATAACATCACTTTCTTAGTTCTTTTTGTTATGTTGAGTGGGCACGCTTCATTTATTTGGATAAGTCAGTACAATTGGATTATATTATCGTTCTTAGCTATTATTTTAGGACTTATTCGTCACTATTTTAACCTAAGAGCAAAAAAAAAAATTTAAACACCTTCTAAAATTTGTAAATTTCTCTCCGTTGAACTTTTGGCCAAACTCCAAGCTTCCTGATATTCTTTCGAATTATAGCATTTTTCTGCCGCTTCATAGGTTGTAAATTCCCAAATTACAGTTCTTGGAAAATCATTTCCTTCAAGACATTTATATTTCCCTCCTCTAACAAGTGGATTTCCACCGTAACTTTTTATCGTCTCAGTTGCTTTTGCAGCATAGTTTCCAAGATTGTCTTTACTTTCTATTTTTTTATAAGTTGCTAACCAATATCCTTTCGGCATAAATTTTCTCCTTTTTAATTAAGTTTTTTTAACTATGATAGCAGAATCAATATGTCAGAAAAATTAATTGTTTCCTGGGATGAATATAACAAGACTGTAGAAAAACTAGCCATTACTATTCATGAAAGTGGTTATAATCCAACTTTGCTGGTTGGTATAATGCGTGGTGGTGCTCCGATGATAGATCTTTTAAGTAGGGTTTTTAAATTAAAATGTGCTTATCTTGCTGTTGAGTCCTACAGTGGAAAAGGTATTGAGGATGAACAAGGAAACATAGTATTTTCTAGAGAAATGAGTTCAATTGCAAAAAATATGGGTGGAAAAATACTTTTATGTGATGATCTTTCAGATACAGGAATTACTCTAAATAAAAGCGTTGATTGGTTAAAAAAATATGAACCAATAAAAGACAAAATTGAGGATATCAAAACAGCAACTTTATGGAAAAAAAAGAAATCAACTTTTGAGCCAGATTTTTGTGCAGTGAGACTTAAAGACAATCCTTGGATTGTTCAACCTTTTGAGAATTATGAAGAAATTAGAATTGAAGATATAAAAAAGAAGCATAATAAATAAAAAAAAGGGCCAGAATTAATCCGGCCCTTTCTATTTTAAGTTTTAAATTATTAAGCTACCCAGAAACTTACTAAGCTCGCTATTGCTATTACCCAAATAGCTGGGTTAACGTTTGTTTTTCCAGTGCAAATTTTAATAGCTGCGTAAGAAATAAACGCTAAAGCTATTCCGTGAGAAATTGAGTACGTAAATGGCATCGCTATCATTGCAAGGACAGCTGGTCCTGATTCAGCAATGTCATCCCATTCAATATCTACAATATTACGAACGAAAAGAGTTGCAATATAAATTAATGCAGCTCCATCAATTTCCTTTGGAAGGCTAGTAGCTAGCGGTGCAAAGAACAAACACAACAAGAATAAAAGTCCTATTACAAGTGAAGTCATTCCTGTTCGTCCACCAGCTTTTACTCCAGCAGCTGATTCCACGTATGTAGTTACTGTGCTAGTACCTAATACTGCGCCTACAACAGTTGAAGCACTGTCGGAAAGCATAGCTTTATCAATGTCTTGGATTTTTCCGTCTCTTCCAATCTTACCTGCAACATTTGCAACGCTCGTTAAAGTTCCTGCAGTATCAAAGAAGTCAATGAAAAACAGAGTAAAAATTACTGTTACCATTGAAGCTGATAGCGCAGCACCTAAGTCAAATGCAAACAAATGAGTCATAGCAGGTGGAGCAGAAACAACGCCATTAAATTGGCCTAAGCCAGTGACCCAAGCAATGGCACTAAAGGCAACAATTCCAATAATTATGTTTCCTTTAATTTTCATTTTCTCCATTACGATCATTGATATGAATGCTCCAGCACCCAAAAGAGTCAAAGGATTACCTAGATCACCTAGGGTAACAAGTGTAACCGGATGATCAGCTGTTAATCCCATAATTTCAAAACCAATTACTCCTAAAAAGAGACCTATACCTGCACCAATTCCAAGTTTTAAACTTTTTGGAATTGAATTGATGAGCCAAGCTCTTATTGGGGTTAATGAAATTATTAAGAAGACCACGCCGGCAACAAGTACAGCTCCAAGTGCTTCTGCTGGAGTATATTTCATACCCAAACAAACGCCATAAGCAATAAATGCATTAATCCCCATTCCTGGGGCAAGCCCGACAGGCCAAGTCTTAGCGTAAAATGCAGCTATAAAACAAGCCAATGCAGTTGCAAGAGCTGTTGCTGTGAAAACTCCGCCAAAGTCAAATCCGCCATCTGCGAGTATGACAGGATTTAAAAACATTATGTATGCCATCGTCAAGAAAGTCGAAACTCCCGCAATGACTTCTGTTTTAAAATCCGTTTTATGTTTTCTATAATCGAAATATTTATCCATCATAAATATTTTCCTCCTAAGCCGAGCAAATTAATTGATTCTCTTGATAAAATCTTTATTAAAATTATTTTAATTGAAAAAAATTCAACTTAAAAGTTTGTATAAGTTGATAAATTATGTGTTATTCTATGCTAAGTTGAAGTTATGAAAAAAATCTTATTGCTAACTATTATGTTTAATATTTTATTAGTTTCATGTCAGCATATCGAAAAAAAAACTTCAGCTATACTTGAAAAAGAGGAAGCACTAGAAAAATGGATAGGCCAACCAAAATTGGAATTACTGGAAGTTTATGGTCTCCCAACTGAGGTTAGAAAAGATGATCGAGGAATTGAATTTTTAATATATACCTCAAAAAAGTTTGGAATTATTAAGTGTCAACGGGAATTTACAATAGGATTAAATGGCATGATCGACGGTTTTTCTTCAAGAGGCTGTATCGACAAACCACTGTAGGAATAAAAGTATAATTATTTAAAGCATAGATGGTTCACAGAAACTGTAAAGCGTTATTATTTTATTTCATCGCATTTCTAATAGCCACGTTCTATTCCATCTTTCCCACTTTGGCAGAAGCTCCAAAAAATTATTTAAAGGGCAAATTTTATAGTAGCGTTAAAGATCATTTTTTAGTCGCAACAGAAAAAATGACAGACGATAGATTTAAAAAAACAGTAATTGTTATGTTAGATAATGACAAAGAAGGTGCCTGGGGCCTTGTGATCAATAAGCCGATGGGTAAAGTACCTCTTCGATTTTTGGTAAATAGACTGCAAGATCAAAAAAATGAAAAAAAAAGAATTATATAATGAAGAGGTGACAGTATTTTGGGGTGGGCCAGTTGAAGAAAAACAAATATATATTTTACATTCAGAAGAATATGAAAATGAAACTACTAAAAATTACGAAGGTATATCAATTACCAGAGATTACAAAATTTTATTTGATATAGCTGAAAACAAGGGTCCCCAAAGATATTTAATTATTCTAGGGTATTCGGGATGGGCTGATGGTCAGCTTGAAGGAGAAATAGATATTGATCACTGGATTTTATCAGAACTCGATACTCAAATAATTTTTGAAAAAGAATCAATTAACAAATGGTTAAAAGCATATGAGAATAGTTTTATTCGTTTATGAAAATTTTGAAATGATCCCGGCAGGAATCGAACCTGCATCTGATCCTTAGGAGGGACCCGTTATATCCATTTAACTACAGGACCATAATAAAATTTACCATTTTTAATCTACAATTTAAATGAAATTTGAAAAAATATTATCAATCAAAGATATTAAAAAATTAGAGATTCAAGAATTTAAAAAAAGGGGTAACCCTTTTTCATTGATGAAAAGCGCAGGTACGGCTGCGGCCAAAGTCGTATTAAAATTAATAAAAAAACAACCAATAATTGTTGTTTGTGGTCCTGGAAATAATGGTGGTGATGGGTTTATCTTGGCAGAACACTTAAGAAAAAAGGGTTACAAAGTTGATGTATTTTGCTTACAAAAAAAAACCTTACAAAGGCGATGCGCTAAAGGCGCTAAATCAATTACAAATCAAAAGCAAAAATATTTTAGATCTTAAAATAAAAAAAAAATCAGTCATAATCGATTGTTTATTTGGAACTGGGATCAGCAGAAATGTTTCTGGTTTTTTAAGAAAAGTGATAATTAAGATTAACAAATCAAAACAAAAAACTATTTCAATTGATATACCTTCGGGCATACATGGAGATACAGGAAAAGTTTGTGGTTACGCAATTAAGGCCAACGTAACATTGGCACTTCATTCAAAAAAAACTGGCCATACTCTATATCCTGGCAGAAATTATTGTGGAAAAATTATTGTTGTAGACATAGGAATATCTAAAAAATTTAACAATTATATTGAATAATAAATTTCGGATACTTGCGGAGATACAATCTCCGCAAGTAAGGCTTTAGAAATTACTTAATTGGTATAAGTTTTCTTTTCTTTTGTTCTGGAACGATTTTTTCACAGTTAATCGTCAATAGACCATCCTTGATTTCAGCGCCTTCCACTTTTATATCGTCTGCAATTGTGAAAGATTTTGAAAATGATCTTTGAGAAATACCTCTATGAATAATCTCTCCATCCATGTCTTTTTCAACGGCTTTATCAACTTTTTTTGTTTTAACCGTTAAAAGATTATCTTCATACTCAACTTCAACATCATCTTTGTTAAAGCCAGCAACCGCTACTTCAATAGCGTATTTGTCTTTACCAATTTTTCTGATGTTATACGGCGGGTAGTTAGACTGCGTTGACAATCCACCATTACCTAGTAACGACTCAAATTGATCAAACATATTTTCAAAACCAATTGAGAATGGTCTAAGCGAGTTAAAGATTGATAGATCCTTACCTGTCATAATAATATCCTCCTTTCATAGCAAGGTTATTTTTTTGTAAGCCCCATTAGGCGACCTACATTAATTTATGTAGAAACTATTTTTTTAATTTCAAGACTTAATTAATTTTTAATTCCAGCTGTTTTTAGAATAAAACTAAATTCTTCAGCAAGTTCTTTAATAGAATTATCCCTGCCACTTGGACCACTATGAGACGCAGCTTTCATTTTACATTTAAGTAATTGTAAATTTTTGTCACTTTTTAGTTCCCTTAGCTTAGCTACATATTTGATTGGCTCAGAATACAAAACACGACTATCAAATAAGGATGTTGTAACAAGCATAGGAGGATAGGAAGTCCTTCTTAGATTATTATATGGCGAATAAGATAAAATAGATTCAAAATATTTTTTACTTTTAATTGGATTGCCCCATAATTCCCACTCGGATGGGGTGAGTGGTAATTTTTCATTTAGCATAGTCGTTAGAGGATCACAGAACGGTACTAATAGTAACATTGAAAAAAATAATTCAGGGGCCATATTTGCAACTGCTGTACCCGTCAAACCTCCCGCTGAGCCTCCTAAAAAACATATACCACTTTTGTAAGTATATTTTTGTTCAATTAAATGATTGGCAACAGCAATATAATCCAAAAAACTATTTTTCTTACGTTCAAAAAGGGCTTCTTTGTGCCAGTGTTCACCCATCTCACCACCTCCACGAACATGTGCGATTGCGAATGTTATACCACGGTCAACCAGACAAAATTGTGAAGAACTAAAAGAAACTCCAACCGAATGTTTGTATGCCCCATATGCATAGAGAACCATTTTAGATTTGCTATCTAGCATGATATCTTTTCTCCTGACCAAAGTAATTGGTATCATTCTACCATCATGGGATTTAGCTTTTAATCTTTCTACTATGTATTTATCGGGGTCATGGCCCGAAGGTATTTCGACTTCCTTAACAAGTTTTTTCTCTTTGGTGATAATATCATATTCGTATATTTTTCCTTGTGTTGACATACTTTCCCAACTAACCCAGATCTTCGTAGTGTTTGTGTCTCGTTGCATTAACGAAGCTCCCGGTGAGCCAACTTGTTCGCTTGATATCTTAATTTCTTCCTCTTTATTTGTTTTTAGATTCCTTATGTAGAGTTTTGGAATGGCATCAGAACTCTCTCCTCTAATTATATAGCTATCTAAAAAATTAATACCGCCAACAATAGTTCCTTTTTTTGCTGGAATATACTCCTCAAACTCATTCAGATTATCTTTTTTACATCGTAAAATTTTATGATCTTCAGCATTCTTATTGGTATGTAAATAAAAGTAGCCATCTTTCCAGCTATCAATAGAGTAGCGAACATCTTTCTCCCGTGCCAAAAATAGCTTTGGTTTTATTTCTTTTTCATCCACAGGAAAAAAATGATTTTCAGCGGTGATATGATCAGAGGCTGAAACTACAAAAAATTTTTCGTCCGAAGTAATTCCTATTCCGCAGGTAAAAGTTTCGTCTTTTTCTTCATATATTAGTTCATCATTTTTAACTGGGGTATTTAAAATGTGTTTATATATTTTTCTTGGACGATGAAATTTGTCCAACTTTGAATAAAAAAAGCTCTTGTCATCCAAAGACCATGTAACACTACCACTTGTATTTTCAATCTTTTCATCAAAAATTTTATTTGTAGCGATATCGCGAATGTAAATAGTATAATACTCACTACCAACCAGATCTAGTGAGTAACTGAGCAACTTATCATTGTAGGAAACATCAACAGTTCCAAGACCAAAATATTCAGATCCGTGTTTCTTTTTTTCTATATCACCATCAAAAATAACTTCCTCAAACTTAGAACCATCGATCAATTGTCTTAATTTTTTTCCATAATTTCCTTCAGCTGTTGTTTTTGTCCAATAAAAATATCTCTTATCTTTAAATTTCAATGAGGTGTCATCCAATTTAATCTTGGATTTAATTTCATCAAAAAGTTTTTTCTGTAAATTTTTACTATCAGCAAAATATTGTTCGGTTATATTGTTATTTTCTTCTACATATTTTTTTACTTCTGGTAATAATTTGCTAGAATCTTTTAAAACTTCTAAAATATCTGGCTGATCTACCCAAGCATAATCATCAGTAATTGTTATACCGTGGTAATTTTTATTAGTCCTTTGCTTTCGTAATTGTGGTAATTTCATAAAGAATTTTTATATGAATATTTTTATTTATTCACTAGTCATTTTCGTTCTTTGTTATCTAATTTTAAAAGTATTGGCTAGTATGAGCACTAAAAAACTATCTAAAATTGTTAGATCTTTGATAGTTACCTTGTCATTGTTACTCGCTTTATTATTTGCCTTCGGAGGAAAAATTTTACTTTCTTTACCATTGATCTTAGTGGGTCTGGGAGTGATTAAGTTAAAGGGATTAACTTTATTTCAAATATTTAATCTTTATAGGTTACTTCAAGTTCTTAGACATAGTGGAAGGTTTTCATATACTAATTTTAATCCTTCCCAAGAAAACCCAAATTTAACTTTGGAAGAAGCTTATAAAATTCTTAACCTAGATCCTAAAAAAAATCCAACAAAAGAAGATGTAAAGAAAGCTCATACTAAAATTCAAAAAAAAATTCACCCAGATGTTTCCCCTGAGACTACTAGACTTTCTGCTATAGTGAATGAAGCGAAAGATTTAATTTTAAAAACTAAGTTCTAAACTATAGATTTAAAATTTTTTTAACTTTTATATAAATTTCTTCTGGATTAATTTTATCTTTTCCCAACGTATCATGGGTAACATCTTTTAGACCTTCAGGTAAAATTGTAGTCATACGAGAAGAATAAGATCCATACAATAATGGAGTATCAGTCATTAACACAAGAGTTTTAATTCCCAAAGCTGCAGAAATATGACTAAAACTGGAATCATTACATACAGCTAAGTGGCAATTTTTTATGATAGGCAATGTATCAACAATATTCATTTTGTTAAGTGTAATGCAATTATTTTTGTGAGCAGAGTTAAAAATTTTATCAACAATTTGTTGTTCAATAAAATTTGATCCAGCAGCAAGATAAAAAATACAATTTTTTACTTCATTAATTAAATCCATAAATTTAATAAATTTTTCTGCATCTACTCTTTTCGTTGGTCCTGAGCCACCAACACCTAAAACAATATGAAGTTTATCAGATGTAATTTTAAACTTATTTTTTGCATCGTTAATTTTTTTTTCATCAATAAATATTTCCGAGTCACTATTAACATCTTGTCCCAGATATTTGTTTATAAAATTTTTTGCAGTTTCTATGATATTTTGATTTTTTTTTTGAAATAAAGGATATTGATAGCGATCAATAATTCCTGCCATTTTCGTTATCATCATGTATCTTGCTGATGAATTAAAAGTAAACGATTTGTCAAATTTTTTTTCTCTTAAATCTTTAATTAGATTTAAAGTACCCAAAAAACCCTGATGTCTTCCTGATTTATTTTTTGTCATCGCGATCCAAAATTAAAACTTCTTTTATATGAGGATTGTTCTTTAACAAATCTTTAGCTCTTGTATTTTGCCGAGCCAGTAAACT
>AZYC01000025.1 GCA_000513075.1 alpha proteobacterium SCGC AAA288-G21
AAAAAAACAAATTTAATATTTGTTACGTTTTTGGGTGCAGGTTATATTAAATTTGCCTCCGGCACATTTGCCTCATTATTTACTTCAATTATTTTTTTTTATTTATTTAGATTTTATATTTCAATAGAACGTTTTCCCATTTTATGTTTAATTATTATATTATTTTTTGTCTACTCATTGTATGCAATACAAACTGTAGAAAATGAGTTTGAAAAAAAGGATGCTAGCGAAATTGTAATAGATGAAGTTATTGGACAATCAATTCCAATTTTATTTATTGAGTACATTTTTTATTTACAAGCTCAAGTATTTGGCGCCAATTTAAATTTATATATAGCTTCATTTTTTTTGTTCAGATTTTTTGACATTTTTAAACCATTCCCAATAGGGTATTTTGACAAAAATTATAAAAATAGTTTTGGAATTTTGTTTGATGATGTATTAGCTGGAGTCTACACTTCGATATTTCTTTTATTACTAATAAAATATCTTTAATCAAACATTTTCCATTTTTCTAGCCATAAAATTAATTGCTGATATTATATAAATAATATCAAGTGGAAGAGCGAATCTAGGATCAGAATTAGTTGCTATAAAAACACTACTATAAATAATAATAAATAATGCCCCCCATTTAACTGAGAATTCTTTTCTAAAATTTGAGTTTAAAAAGAAAAACAACCACCAGATATAAGCAGGTATTACTATTAAAATTTGAAATATAAATTTATATGTCTCAAATGCCAATTTAAAATTTGGACGAAAAAGTAAATTATACATTTTGAAAATTGTGGTTTTGACCAAACCAAAAAAATCATTTTGCACATATTTTAATGTACAATTTATATATTCAATGCTTGAAACAAGATGTGCGTTCTCAATTTTTATTCCACACCATTCATTAGCTCTCGATAAGGAATATTCACTATTATGATGAAGTTTTAAAGATTCATAAGCATAAGGGTTATTTCCGGAAAATAGATTGTAAGGTCCATTACCAGCCCAAAATAAAAAATTACCAGTAATAAATTTTGAAAAAATCATATATGCAAATAAAGATGGAATAAAAAATATTATAGTTTGGTGTTTTGATATAAAATTTTTATTAAAAAAAATTAAGAAAAATAAAATTAATATTATGGAATTTGGTCTTATTGCAATTAAGATACCGAGTAATACTCCACCTATTATTAATAATATTTTTGAAGATTTAAATTTCAAAATTATTAAAGCGAATATTGCCGTAATAAAAAAAGTTGTAACGCTGGTATCAGTTATTCGTACTATATTCAGGAGAAAGTAAGGATGAAAAAAAAAAAAAGTGAACCAAAAAAATATCCAAACAAAATTGATGTCGTAAAATTTAAGGTTTTTAATTTTATTTATTAAATTAATTTTTAGCCACAAATAAAGTACAATAATCCATATCAAAACTAGCGATAAAAAATGTACTACTTTAGAGGTGATTTCAACATTATTCATAATATATCCTGAAATCAGAGCTGAGTAACCAAATGGTAAAAATGTGTTTGTATAATTGTTATTCTTTATGTCTGCAGCTAAATCGTAATAGGATGACATAATTTTTACTAAGGGGGTGAATACAGATAAATATATAGATAAACCAAAAGCTATTACTATGAGTGAAAATAAAAAATGTATTTTATTAATTTTCATAGACTAAAATATTGTTATAACTATAAGAATGCTGATGTCATATAAATTATCCACACAAAAGCTGAAATCCATAACACAAGATTAATTTGCATAACCGTGTCTTTGAAAATAATTTCGGTTGGTGAACCGCTATTTTTTTCAACAAACGTCAATTGTAAATAGCGCAGAATACCAAAGATAACGAATAATGCCGTAAGATATAAATTTTCACTCTGAAATTTTTCAATAATTTCTTGTGATGTAGTATAAACTAAATAGGCCACAATAACTACTGCAGACATGATTAACATAGCTCCATCAATAAGTTGCAAGTTATAACCATCAATTGATTTACGCATTTTACTACCTGACTTTAATAAAATCAGGACATCATCTCGACGTTTAGCCAATGCCAAAAATAGAGCAAGAAGAAACGTCATGATAACAATCCAAATTTTAAGTGGAACTTCATAAGCATAAGAACCAACGAAAAGACGTAATACAAAGCCAATAGCAATTATGGTGACATCTAATAAGGCAATTCGCTTAAGTTTTAAACTGTAGAGTATATTTAAAATTACATAAATGCTTAAAATAACTAAAGCCTTTGATGAAATAATAGCCATCAATGTAAAACTGATAATAAATAAAATGAACATTAATAATAATGCAGTATTTTTAGAAATTAAACCTGCTGCCAATGGTCGATATTTTTTCTTTGGGTGTTTGCGGTCATCTTTTATATCTTCATAATCATTGAAAATATAAACAGCACTAGCAGATAGAGAAAAAGCAACAAATGCCACCGAAGCATTTGCAAGTAGTTCCATATTTGTGATTTGACCAACAAAAAAAAGTGGCAAAAAGATAAATATATTTTTTATATATTGTTTAGGACGAATTAAGATGAAAAAAGCTTTCATTTTTTTTTCAAATGTACTCATCATTTGTATTTACCATATAATTTCTTTTTTTTTAAGTTTAATCAGCATCAAAAGATTGAGTTTGTAAAAAAACAATGTATTCAATGAATAAAATTGTTATAGATAATGCAATTAGTCAATAGATATGGATGTCCAAAAAGAATTGTTAAGTGGCTGGGGAAATAATTTAAGTATTTTTTCAAATGTTTATAATCCAGAAAACAACGATGAAATAATTAATATTATTTTAAAAGATAAAATTTCAAATTTTATAACCAGGGGTTTGGGGAGAAGTTATGGAGATAGTTCTTTGGCGGACAATATAATTTCCTTAAAAAATTACAAAAAACTTTTCAATTTTGATAAAAGTAAAGGTATAATTGAATGCAGCTCAAACTATTCTTTGGGTGAATTAATAAAAGTTATTCTAGAAAAAGGATGGTTTTTTAATGTCACTCCTGGATCAAAGTTTGTAACTATCGGTGGAGCAATAGCTAGCGATGTACATGGTAAAAATCATCACTTGGATGGTAGCTTTTCAGATTATGTTATTTCTTTAAAAATTATAACCGCTGAAGGAAAATTATATAATTGCAGCAAGAATGAAAATCCGCAGCTATTTCAAGCTACTTGTGGAGGAATGGGATTAACCGGTATTATAGTATCTGCAAAAATACGGCTACTAAAAATAAAATCAAAATTTATTAATGCACAAATTATTAAAACAAAAAATTTAAATGAAACATTGGCTAAACTTATTGAATTGAAAAATAATAAGTATTTAATATCCGTGATTGACACAGCCGCAAAGAACAAAGCTAAAGGCAGATCAATTATCTTTATTGGCAATCACTCAGAAGATGGTAATTTGGAATATTCGCAAAAAAAAAATTTTTCAATACCTTTAAAATTTCCTTTCTCTATATTAAATAAGTATACAATTAAAATATTAAGTAAAATTCACTACCATTTTCAAAAACACAATAAAAAGTTTAAACAAGATATTGATAGTTGTTTTTATCCACTTGATAATACAAATATCTACAATCTATATGGTAAAAACGGATTTATTCAAATTCAGATTTTAATTGAGGAAAACAATCCCGAGATACTTATTGATAAAATTTTAAATTTTTTGCAAGAAAAAGAGCAGTACTCTTTTTTATGTGCTATTAAGGAGTTTGGTCCAGGTAACAATAATTATCTATCATTTCCAAATAAGGGTCATACTTTAATTATAGATTTAAAAATGAATAAAAAATTAAACAAAGTTTATCAAGAATTTGAAGACTTGCTAAAAAAACATAAGACCAAGATTTATTTAACAAAAGACTCATTTATGTCTGAACAATACTTTAAAAAAACATATAATAATTATGATAAATTTAAAGAAATTAAAAATAAACATGATCCACTAAATTTAATAAATTCTCTCCAATCGCGTAGAATAGGTATTTAAATATGAGTTCGATTTTAGTTATTGGTGGAAATTCAGATATTGGATATGCAACTTCTAAAATATTTGCACAAAATAAATATAATATTCATTTAGTATCAAGAAATACTTCTCAACTCGAAATTAAAAAAAAAGAAATAGAGAATCTTTATAAAGTTAAATGTGAAATTACATTCTTAGATATTTTAAATGAAGACAATGTAAATAATTTTTTTGATAAAAATTTAGAATCACCAAACGTTATTTTAATTGCTGTTGGCTATGCGGAAATAGATGAAAAAAATTATGAGAAAATAGCCAGTATTAATTATGTATCTCCAATGGTGTTTATTGAAAAATCCTTAATAAAATATAAAATTCAAAAAAAATTGGATACTATAATTGGTATTAGTTCTGTAGCAGGAGATAGAGGAAAGAAAAAAAATCCTGTATACTCCTCATCAAAGTCCGCATTTAGTAGTTATTTGGATGGATTAAGGCAAAGAATTTACCTAGATGGGATTCATGTTATTACTGTAAAACCAGGTTGGGTAGAAACTAGAATGACAAAAAATCTAAAATTACCTAAAATATTAATTTCAAATGTTAGCCACGTAGGAATTAAAATATTCAAAGCCTATAAAAGCAAAAAAAATACACTTTATGTACCAAGATACTGGTCAATAATTATGTTTATTTATAAAATGATACCTGAAACGATATTTAAAATTATTGCAAAGTAAAAAATTAATTTTTTCTTGAACTAGGGTTAATAAATTTATAATTGGATTCTCTTTTAGTAAAAAGCCGATCATACATTTCTGTTGTAAGTATAATTTTTATAATTCTTTTACAAAACAAAATTATTTGTCTTCTTTGTAAAGAGAATAAAATTTTAAGAAATCTAAATTTTGTCAAATAAAATTTCATAAAACCCCAAGTTTGTAACTTTGCAATTTCTTTTGGAGTACATTCAGACCAATCAGAATAAAACTGATAATAATTAAAAGTTTTCCAATCAATTTTTTTGTCTTTAGCGTATTTTTCTAACCACATATCATACAAAGTTGTTCCTGGAAGAGGTGTAGCCTTTGTAAAATTTGCTCTATCTAATTCTAAAGAGCAGGCAAAATTAATTGTTTCTTTCATTTCCTTTTTAGTTTCTGTGGGAAATCCTATCATAAAAAAACCAACCGCTTGAATTCCTGCTTTATGTACTTCTTCAACAGTTTTTCTAACCAAATCTTTATTTAATCTTTTTTTAATCAAATCTAGTATTCTTTGATTGGCCGATTCTATTCCTAGAGACATTTGATAACATCCGGCTTTTTTCATCAATTTAAGAAGATCAGGGTCTAATTTGTCAATTCTTACTCCATTTGGAAGAGCCCAATGAATTTTAATTTTTCTCTTAATAATTTCTTCACATATAGCAACAGTATGAACTCTCTTGAGTGTAAAATTGTCATCTTCGATTTGAACTTCTTTTACTCCGAATTTTTTAATAAGCATCTCTATACCATCAACTACTTTTACGGGATCTCTATATCTCATTCTCTTGCCAGCGGTTATTGGAGCACTACAATAAATACAACTATATGGGCATCCACGTGTAGTAATGATCGGAGCTAAAGGTAAGGCTTTGTAAATCATTCCATGAGGCATTGTTCTTTGATATGTTCTTGGATCAATGCTTTCCCAATCTGGTTCACCAAAGTCATCAAGATCAATTTGAAAATCTCTAGACTGATTTCCAATTTTTGTCGTATACATTTTTTTTTGTTCAAATAAACTTTTCATATCTGGATTCGATCTTTTTGGTTTACCATCTTTCCAGTAAATCAATCCTTCAACCTGACTTGGTTCTTTACCAGATGCGAGTTGCGTAAGTGTTCTTTCACCCTCACCAGACGCCGCATAATCCGCTTGAGAATCTATTAGGCTTTGTTCTGGATCACATATAATATGAGGTCCACCTATTATGGTTTTTAAGCCGTATGATTTAGCTTTTTCTACATCTTTACAACATTCTGGAAAATAGGTTGACATAGCTGATACGCCAACAATATCCCAATCTTCAGGGTCGTAAACAATTTCTTCTCTTAGACCGTCTAATACTTTAACCTTATGACCATATTTTTTTAAAGTAGATGATAAATATCCAAGCCCCAAGTGAGGGGCCACAATATACGAATCATATTTTGGACTTATGAGCAATATATTCATCTTCTCTCTTTAATTTGTTAAAATGTTTAATGATAGGACTATATATTAAAATTTTAAAAGTTAATAGAATTTAATATAATTGCATTCGATAAAAAATGAAAATATCATTAGGATAACTAGACCCCAACAATATATTAAAAATATATTTATTTTATTGCCACTTTTTTTATCTGGCCAGGTCACAAACACAGAACTAATTCCAAACGCTTTAATAGCGTTTGTTGCGTTCTCTTTTTCAGCTAGTGCTATATATATTTTCAATGATTACAAAGACATAAAAGAGGACCGTAGACACCCAAAGAAAAAGTATCGACCACTTATGTCCGAATAGTACTTTAAAAAAACTTATAATAATTATAATAAATTTAAGGAAATTAAAAATAAACACGATCCATTAAATTTAATAAATTCTTTTCAATCGCGTAGAATAGGTATTTAAATATGAGTTCAATTTTAGTTATTGGTGTAAATTCAGATATTGGATATGCAACTTCTAAAATATTTGCACAAAATAAATATAATATTCATTTAGTATCAAGAAATACTTATCAACTCGAAATTAAAAAGCATCAGCCTTTATATTATTGGATCTAATCTCGGTAATGAAATTATTGAA
Organism: alpha proteobacterium SCGC AAA288-G21; assembly: GCA_000513075.1. Lineage (GTDB taxonomy): Bacteria > Pseudomonadota > Alphaproteobacteria > Pelagibacterales > Pelagibacteraceae > AAA240-E13. The sequence goes on from AZYC01000025.1 coordinate 6,857, forward strand.
TAAGTAAATCATGAATAGAGATTTTTAGATTTTGCTTTAAAATACAAAATACATAAAATTAGAAAATAATTTCCAGACATTCCGTACATACTAGCAAACCCTCCAGTAGTAAGCGAGTGAATGAAAATTATAGACCATAAATTTTGAAAAAGTATTCTGTCACTTTGTTTAAATTTTTTGAAAAGAAACGGTATACTAACCATAAATAAAATAAGGGCAAAAAAATATAAAACGCCATATTTAGCAGCAATAATCAATACGCTTTCACCGCCTGCAACTTTTGGCAAACTTAAAGCAATATTCTGTTGTTTATCTACACCATAAAGAAACAAATCCCTTCCATGACCTATGCCAAAAAAAGGATTTTCTTTTATTTCAGTAAATAAACGCTGATTAAGTATATCGCGGGCTGCGAAAAATCTTTCAGGATTAGCTAATTTCATTTCTTCGGATCTATAAATATCTATGTTCTGTACGAAATTAAATATTTTGCTTTCATAATCGCGAAGTACGTAGATAGGTTTTAATGATAAAGATAAAAATAAAAGACCTATAGAAATTATAAAAATATGAAAATATTTTTTAAACAAAATAATATTTGAATAAGCAAAACTACTTAATGAAATGATAAGCAATAAAAAAAAAGTTGTCCTAGATTTAGTTAAAATGCATAAGAATCCAAAGAAAATTAGTAGTATAAATGATAATAATTTTTTTTCTTTAGTAAATAAATTATATTGTGCTAAAGAAAATAAAACAGGTAAAATAAAATTAGCGGAAGTATGCCCAATTGTGCCAGTTGATAGAAATTGGAGTCTAGCTTCAGAGAATAAAGTTTCCCAAAGAAAATATTGTAAATTAAATGGACTATTAATTAATGTTAAAAAAGTTGTTAGAACAATTGATACAATAAAAATTAATATGAAATTTTTCTCAAATATATCAATTATTTCATTAATATTAAAATGACTGCTAATTCTATAAGCTAAACATGCAAAAAAAATTATACCAATTATTAGTGAAAGTAAGTTTATTACCGAGGGTAAATCGGTAATGTAAAATAATAAGACCATTAGATTCATTAAAATATAAATAACTAAATATAAATAACGCCTTAAAATAAGAATATCGTATGTAAATACCAATGGTATTAGCATCAGAAATATTACAGTATTGAATCTTTGAGGAAAAAAATAATTATTGACAAAGACAGATACAATAAAATTAAAAAATAGAAAATATGTAAAAATTTTTTTATACTTATCTCTTTCTTCAACTTTTTTCATAAATAAAAAATAATTTCAATTAATGTTGTCTTTATCATTTATAAAAACAAAATAAAATTTAAAAGCCGAAAGGTATCTAGGCACAAATTTTATTGGATTAAACAAACATCGAACTAACCATCCTAAATATATTTCGTCTAAAAAATCAGTAATTGGTGCCTGTTTTTTGGTTAAATAAGATATTGCGGCACCGGTACATATAATTGAAGGTTTATAATTAAGGTTTTTTTTTAAATAGTATCCCAGGATTTCTTGCACTCCACCACCCAAGTTAATAAGTATATATTTTGGTTTAATTTTCTTAATTTTATTTACAAGTTTAATATCATAAATGTTTGTTTTTTTATAAATAGGTGCAACATATTGATAAACTTGATTAATATTTTTTGACTTTAAATATTTTTTATTAATTTCGGCTTCATTTTTTGAAGGATCAACTAAAAAAATTTTTTTTTTATAATTCTTCTTTAAACTTGAAATAAATTTTTTAATAAAAACCAATCCAGAAAATTTTTTAACTTTAATATTCTTGATTACTTTTAATAGTAGACATAAATATCCACTATCAAATAATACAATATCTGCATTTTTTAAAGAGGCATAATATCTACTATCATTTTTAATTGTGGCCAAACCAGGTCCAGAAGGTGCAACTAATAATCCACCTTTATCAAGTAAAGTTTTTATAGTTTTATATTTAGCATCAATAAAATTAATATCAAAAATTTTTATTATTTTAATTTTATTCATAACTATAGATTTTGTATTTTTATATATATATTATTTAACAAATGAGTATGACTAATCAATCTATATTAATTACTGGTGCAAATGGCTATATAGGAAACTGTCTTTTTCATTCCTTAAAAAATAAATTTAAGGTTAAAGGAATTGATAAAGAAATTACCAACAATAAGAATATTTATAAATGCAATATTTTAAATGTTAAAAAATTTAACAAGATCCTTTTAAGAGTGAAACCTGATCTAATAGTTCACCTAGCAGCACAATCCTTAGTCGATGAACAATTAAATAAAAAAAAATATTATGATAACAATATTTTAGCTACTAATATTTTATTGAAAACGATGGAAAAAAATAATATTAAAAAAATTATATTTTCGAGTACAGCGGCGGTCTATAAACAGGCCAATAAAAGCCTAAAGGAGAACTCAAAATTAAAACCAATGAGTACTTATGCAAAAACAAAATTAGTGTGCGAAAAAAATATTATAAAACAAAGAAAAATTAATTCTGTAATATTAAGATTTTTTAATGTTTGTTCTGCATTTTCAAAACCTTGTATTGGTGAACTTCATAATCCAGAAACTCATTTAATACCAACCATCATTTATAAGGCAATTTATAATAAAAAAGTTTACATTTATGGAAATAATTTTCCAACAAAAGATGGAACTTGTATCAGAGATTATATTCACATTAAGGATATTTGTTTAGCTATAGAAAAATCAATTAAACTACTGGGTGATAAAAAAAATTCTACCATTTTGAATATTGGCAATCACAAAGGTTTGTCAAATCAAGAAATTATAAACTATGTAAAAAAAAATGTTAAAAAAAAAATAAATCTTAATTATGTAAATAGAAGAAAAGGTGATGTTGTAAGTCTAGTTTGTAACTCTGAAAAAGCTAAAAATCTTTTGTCTTGGAGAGCAAAAAATTCAAATTTACAAACAATCGTTAGAGATGAAATTAAATGGATTAAAAAAATAAATAAACTTAAAATTAAAAGAAAATTTAAAAATTATAATATCTAAAAGTTAATAATTTTTATTATTTTAATTTTATTAATTATTTTTCGAAGTTATGTATATATAAGCAAGTATGGAAAAAAAATTTTTTTTTAAATTTACAAAAAAGCAGAGTAAAAGAGTTAAAAAAAATCTTTTTTCATTATTTTCAAATTTTTCATTCCAAATAGTTATCCAAATTATTTATCCACCTTTAATGATATTATTTTGGGGAATTGATAATTTTGGTATTTGGATATTTATTACAGCGATTCCATCCACTTTATCTTTTTTTAATGTTAACTTCAGCCAAGCCGCAAAGACGGAGATGTCCATTAATGACGCTAAAAATAATAAAAATTTTGTAAAGAAAGTTTTTCACAATGGCTTTGGATTGATACTTATGAATATGATAATTTTTACAATTGTCTATTTATCAGCATTATTATTTACAGATTTAAATTTAAAAATTCTTCAAAGCATAGAGACTAATGAATTAAAATTTATATTATTATTAATAGTTATATCTTATTATTTTACTATATTTGATAGTATTTTACATACCGGAATATCTTACAGGGGTAATTTATATATATCTCAAAACATTAAAACTTTTTTTAATATTTTTACAAAAATATCTATTGGTCTGGCTGGAATTTTTTTTGATAGTTTAACTTATGCAGCTATAATATTTTTTATATTAACAATATTACAAACTTTAGTTTCATTTTATTATTTTTCCTTAAATAAAAAATATATAACTTTATCACTTAAACTTGTTACCTTTAAAGATTCTTTAAAATTATTCAAATTATCTTTAAGTTATTATATGGAAACGCTTACGATTATTGCAAAACATAATGGTATAATTATATTATTTGGAATTTTTTTTACCCCGGCATTAATCGGTTTGGTTTCAACAGCTAAGACGCTATTTTATTTTTTGCCTCTTAGGTTTATAACTATATTTCTTCAAACTAGCCTTTATGAATATTCGCATACTTTTGGTAAAAATAAATCTCATCTTTTGAAATATAATTATCGACTACATATATTTTATACATTAATTTTATTAGTTATATTTGTAGTAGGCTCAATGATTGTTGGTCCTAAAATTTATAATGTTTGGACCAATAATAATTATGACTTAAGCTATTTTTTAATTTTACTTATCGTTTTTGACACTGTTTTTTT
>AZYC01000026.1 GCA_000513075.1 alpha proteobacterium SCGC AAA288-G21
TGTAAAGAATGGATACTTCTGCCTATTTCATCTCTTAAGATACCATGTATTTTTCTGTTTGCTTCAATAGAACTAATTTTTTTTAATTCTGATGATTCAATTATTAATTTTATATGAAATTTGTCTTTACTGAAATGTTGATGTTTCTTATGCAAAAAAGATTTATCTTCTATTTCAATATTATTAATTTTAATTTCTTTTGTTAATTTCTCTTTTAAAATTTTTATTAAGTTATTTATCTCCATTAATGTTATAATATATATAATATGGAAAATATTTGCGATTATAAAAATTGTAAAAAAATTGGTCAATACAAGGCGCCAATCGAAAAAGATAACAGCAAAAAATTTAGATGGCTATGTTTAGATCATATAAAAGAATTTAATCAAAGCTGGGATTATTTTAAAGGTATGTCAAATCAAGAAGTATGTATGTTTTTAAAATCTGACATGACATGGCATAAACCAACACAGAGTTTCAGCTCACCAAGTAATTATTTTAATATATTATGGAAAAACACTCTTAATGGAGGAGAAGGTATTTTAAGTAATGGGTATGGAGAAAAAATTAAAACGAAAATAAATTTTTCGGACAGAGATAGGGAAGCATTTAAAATTATTGAGTTAGAAGTTGGCACAAAATGGGATAAAATCCAAATCAAATTTAAAAAACTTGTCAAAAAATATCATCCTGATATGAATGCGGGAAATAAAAAATTTGAGGAAAAGCTTAAAATAGTTACTCTAGCCTATACTCAACTTAAGTTAGCTTATAAAGGAAAAAAGTAGATGACACCGAATTTAGATATTAAACCTGATATTAAAATTTCGGTTAATCAGTCATTTGGTATAAACACGGATATGCTGGTTGATGGTTTTTCGAAAAAAAACGAATACGTTCCTGAAATTGATAAAAATTATAAGTTTGATAGAGATACCACGCTTGCTATTTTATCCGGTTTTGCATTTAATAAAAGAATCTTAATACAAGGTTACCACGGTACAGGAAAATCCACTCATATTGAACAAGTGGCTGCAAGATTAAATTGGCCGTGTGTAAGAGTAAATTTAGACAGTCATATCAGTAGAATTGATTTAATTGGAAAAGATGCAATTGAAATAAAAGATAACAAGCAAGTTACAGAATTTAAAGAAGGTATGCTTCCTTGGTCAATACAAAATCCTGTTGCTTTGGTTTTTGATGAATACGATGCAGGAAGACCAGATGTAATGTTTGTAATTCAAAGGGTTTTAGAATCTGATGGAACCTTTACTTTATTAGATAAAAACAAAGTACTTAAACAAAATAAATTTTTTAGACTTTTTGCAACTACTAATACTGTAGGGCTAGGTGATACAAGCGGTCTATATCCCGGAACTCAACAAATTAATCAAGGACAAATGGACAGATGGAATATCGTAACAACTTTGAATTATTTAGATTTTGATAAGGAATTAGAGATTATTTTGGCAAAAAACAAGAATTTGAATAACATCAAAGGCAAGGAAAAAGTTTCCAATATGATTAAGGTAGCAAGTTTAACAAGAAAAGGTTTCATGGCAGGAGATATTTCTAGTGTCATGAGCCCAAGGACTATAATTCATTGGGCGGAAAATTCTGAAATCTTTAAAGATATGGGGTATGCTTTTAGGATAACATTTTTGAATAAGTGTGACGACTTAGAAAAGACTATTATTGCCGAATACTATCAGAGATGTTTTGGTGAAGATCTTCCAGAATCCACGGTAAATATAAAAATATAAATGAACAAAGAAGAGGCTCTAAAAGAAAAATTAAAAATTGCCTTAACCTCCACCATAAAAGTAATTTCGGAAAAGGATAAAGTTGAAGTTAATTTTGAAAATAAAAATTTAAGTTCTAAGAATTTTCAGTTTTTTGACTTGGACAACTTAAAGAGTATTGAGGACTATACCAAAATTAGAGCTGAAACTGATTCTGAAGCTTTAAAATTAAGATATTCCAACAGGAAAATTTATCAGAGAAATTTGCCAAAAACTTCTGCTGCAAAATCCCTATATCATTTAACAGAAAAAATTAGATATGAAAAAATAGGTTCTGATAACCTTAAAGGTATTAAAAAAAATCTTTTAAAAAATTACGAGTTTAGACAAAAGTACAAAAGAAAAGATCAACTAAATGCCAAAGAAGATGTGAGTGCTAAAGAAGCTTTTGAATTATATCTATTGAAACTTTTTCATAACGTTAAGCTTTCAAAATTATCTAAGCATATTTTAGGTTTTTGGGAAAAAATGTTTGACAAAAAATTAAATGATAAAATAGATTTTTTCAAACAAAACATTCATAACCAAGAAATTTTTAATTCTACCTTTTCCGAAATAATTGAAAGTATGGATATTGGAGAAAATTCTGAAGAAAAATATCAAGAAAGTGAGAGTGAAACAAATAATAATGAAAATCAAAATGATAACAAAAATGAGCAAAATAATAACGAAAGAGAAAAAAACAAATTAGAAGTAGATCAAAATAGTTTTGAAACGGAATTTGACCTTAATGATGTTAAAATGGATGAAAGCTTAGTAAATCCAGATTCAGAATCTGATAATAATCCAAAAATAATAGAAAGACGAAACTATCAGAGTAGTAGAAATCTTTATAAAATCTACACTGAAGAATTTGATGAAATTGCCAAAGCTGAAAAACTGGAGACAAATGAAGAAATAATCAGATTAAGAAAAAACCTTGATCAACAATTAATAAGTTTTCATAACGTAATAACAAAATTGGCCAACAAATTACAAAGAAAATTGTTGTCAAAACAAAATAGATCATGGCAATTTGATCTTGAGGAAGGTTTATTGGATAGTTCTAGATTAACAAGAGTTATAATTGATCCGTTTAATCCACTTTCGTTTAAGAAAGAAAAAAATACTGAATTTAAAGATACGGTAGTTGCTTTACTTATTGATAATTCTGGTTCAATGCGCGGTAGGCCAATAACTATTGCTGCTATTTGTGCCGATATATTGTCAAGAACATTGGAACGTTGCTCAGTTAAGGTCGAAATTTTAGGATTTACTACAAAAAATTGGAAGGGTGGACAAAGTAGAGAAAAATGGAATTTGAATAACAAACCCACTAATCCAGGTAGACTCAATGATTTGAGACATATAATTTATAAATCTGCAGATTCACCCTGGAGACAATCAAAAAAAAATATTGGTCTCATGCTAAAAGAAGGTATTTTAAAAGAAAATATCGATGGAGAAGCAATTGAATGGGCCCTCAACAGAATTAAGAAAAGGAAAGAAGAAAGAAAAATTATTATGGTTATTTCGGATGGAGCTCCAGTGGATGACTCGACTCTATCCACTAACCCAGGAAACTACCTGGAAAAAAATTTGAAACAAACAGTCAAATTTATCGAAGACAAATCCAATATAGAAATTTTAGCCATAGGAATTGGTCACGATGTATCCAGATATTATAGTAAAGCAATTAAAATTGCAGATGTTCAAGAGCTGGGTGATGTCATGATTGACCAACTAGGCGATCTTTTTAGTAAAAAAACCTTAAGATCTTTGAATTAAATTTTATTTAAATCAGCATTAAGCCAACTTATATTAACAATTGCTCCTTTTATTTCTGAGTAGTTTGTAAAATTTATTTTTCCATAATTTTTTTCTAATAACGTTTTACCAATAAAAGTTCCTAACCCTAAACCCATTTTTGGTTTAACTTCTTGAGAAGAAGATTTAATATAAGGTTCACCTAGTTTATCAATTATATCTTTTGGAAAACCAGGCCCATCATCGGATATTTGTATTTCGGTATTTTTTTCATCACTCAATAGCTTAACTTTTATATTTTGTTTTGAAAATTTGTTTGCATTGCCTATGAAATTTCTTAGTCCGTAATTTATTTCAACAGATCGTCTAAAACTAATTGAATTTTTATTTTTTTCGGCATCTAGCAAAAATTTCTTTTCACTTATTTCTTGATATGATCGAATAATTTCACTCAAATAATCATGGAAAGTAGCTTCGGAACTAATAAATTCATCCTCCACATGCGGATTGATAGACAATTTTTTTAATATCTCATTGCATCGATTGCTTTGGTTGATTAAGAGATCAATGTCTTTTTCCAATTTCTTATTACCTTTTAGTTCATCTTTTAGTTCATTTATAACCAAAGATATTGTAGATAGTGGTGTTCCTAATGAATGAGCTGCTGCCGCAGCCTGTCCACCCAAAGATAACAATTCATGTTCTTTTGCAATTATATTTTGAATATTATCTAGGGCTTCTTTTCTTTTTCTAGATTCTGCTCCGAATTTTAAACCAAAATAAACCAAAAATATTAAGCCTACAATTATAGCCAATGAAACAGCATACAAATAATAATCGGGAACATGAAAATGTAAATCTTTTGAACTTGGCAAATCTAAATGAAAAAAAGTTAAAAAAATTAAGATAAATATAGTTATGATACCCAAATTAATGGTACTGATTAATTGTAAATAGGTTGAAGAAAATACAGATGGTATGATCAATAAAAATATGAATGGATTATTTATCCCTCCTGTAAGATAAATTAAGATTCCTAATTGAATAATGTCGTAGGCTAAATAAATTGTTGAAAGGTTATTATTCAGCTGATTTTGTTTTATTTTGAATTGCAGAAGTAAATTGGTAAAAACCCCAATGCCTACAATAAAATTACAAAGTGAAAAGTGAAAATCAAATTGAAAAATTATTTTTACAATACTAATCGTAACAAGTTGACCTAGTAGAGCTATCCATCTTAGGTTTACAAAAGTACTCTTATCAAGTTGAAAATCTTTGGAAGATTTAAACAACCAGGCAAAATTCATTAAATTAAATATCTAGGTTTGAGACATCCAAAGCTCGGCTAATAATAAAATCTTTTCTAGGAGCTACATCATTGCCCATTAAAGTTTGTATTAATTTTTGATCTTCTTTAGATTTTACCTTTGTTTGTTTTGAATATTCAACTTTCAACAAAATTCTAGTTTCTGGATTGAGAGTAGTACTCCATAGTTCTTCTGGGTTCATTTCACCAAGACCCTTGAATCTTTGAATGCTCATTTTCGATTTTTCATTATCGATGAAATCTTTATATTTACTGGAGTTTTTATTAATTTTTTTAGATTTTTCCGAAGATTTTATAATAAAGCTTTCTAGTTCTTTATCGTCTTTAATATATATGTTTTTTGTTCCTTTTGAGATTCTGTAGAGTGGCGGTTGAGCAAGAAAAATTTTGCCGTTTTCAATAAGTTTATAAAATGGATAGTTGTTAAAAAAAGTTAACAATAAAGTCCTTATGTGTGAACCATCGACATCTGCATCAGTCATAATAATAATTTTGCCATATCTTAAATCGTCAATTTCGAAATCTTTTGGATCTACGCCAAGTGCATTGATCAAAGTAACAATTTCATTTGATGACATCATTTTTGAAAGAGCCTTGTTTTGATGATCTTTTTCATTTCCATTTATTTTTGACAAGCCATTGTTATCAATGTGGGTATTTAAAATTTTTCCTCTTAGCGGTAGGACAGCTTGAAATTTCCTATTTCTACCCTGTTTCGCTGAACCACCGGCTGAGTCTCCCTCCACAATAAATAGTTCAGTGTTTTCTGCTTTCCCAACTTGGCAATCAGCAAGTTTTCCGGGAAGCCCTGTTAATTCTAATACTCCCTTACGCCTGACATTTTCTCTAGCTTTTCTAGCAACATCTCTTGCTACAGCAGCATGAATTACTTTTGCTAAAACAACTTTGACAATAGAAGGATTTTGATCAAACCAGGTGGATAATTTTTCATTAATAATTGATTCGATTATTAATCTAATTTCTGATGAAACTAATTTATCTTTCGTTTGAGATGAAAATTTTGGATCAGGCATTTTGATCGATAGAACTGCTGTTAATCCTTCCCTAATATCATCACCTGATAGGGTAATTTTATTTTTTTTTATATGGCTGTTTTCTTTTGCATATCCATTGATTACCCTAGTTAATGCGCTCCTAAATCCTAGTAAATGCGTTCCCCCATCTTTTTGGAAAATGTTATTGGTAAAGGCAAGCACTTCTTCCGAATAGCCAGCGTTCCATATAATAGAACTTTCCACTATTACGTCTCCTTTTTTACCGGTGATTGAGATAGGTTTTTTGAATAGTTCATTTTCATTATTATTAAGAAGTTTTTCTTTTTTATTATCTATAAATTCTACAAATTCATCAATTCCACCATCATATTTATTTACAAATTCTTTAGGTTTGGATCCAGTTTTGTCAATAATAGATATCCTTATACCTCTATTTAAATAGGCTAATTCTCTCACTCTTTTTTGAATGATCGATGAACTAAATGTTGTAGAAGAAAAAATTTCTTTTGAAGGTAAAAAATTTATCAAAGTGCCAGTTTTGCTGGTTTTGCCAATAACTTTTAATGGGGAGAGGGCCTTTCCATCTTTAAATTCTATATAATGCTCTTTTTTGTCTCTATAAATTGTTAACTTTAATTTCTGAGATAAAGCATTAACCACTGAAACACCTACTCCATGTAATCCACCTGATACTTTATACGAATTATGGTCAAATTTTCCTCCCGCGTGTAATTGAGTCATAATTACTTCTGCAGCAGATTTTTTTTCACCTTTATGGATATCTACTGGAATACCTCTACCATCATCCAATACACTTAAGGTTCCATCTTTATTAACTTCAATTTTTATATTTTTACAGTAACCGGCTAAAGCCTCGTCAATAGAATTATCCACTACCTCATAAACCATGTGATGCAAACCGGTACCATCCTCGGTATCACCGATGTACATCCCAGGTCTTTTTTTAACTGCTTCTAAGCCTTTGAGAATTTTTATCGAATCTGCGCTGTAACTTCTTTTTTCTGATTTTGATAACATTTTTATTTTCTTTTGGAAAAGTAGAAATTACCATTTTTTTTAATCTAAATAAAATGATCTAATTCTTTATACTTAAAATAAGGTTGAAAATCCTAGCAAATTTAAACTTTTTATAAATTTATTTCTTGTTTATCAATTTATTGAAAAAAACTCATTTTTAGACACAAAATAAAGAGGGAGTGGGCTTTTTTTGCCAACACTCCCTCTAAACTTGTTCAAAAAAAATAATTTAAATTATTTTGGTGATCTTTCTACTACTGCTGAGACCACACGTACCACACTACTGCGGCTAGAACTACCCATTCCATAAATTTCTCCTTTTAATTTATTAAACGAATCTTGATCAATATATAACTCAAGATTTTTTATATTAAAACCAATTAATTTTTCAAAACGAAGAAAAAAGTAATAGAGGTCATTTTAGTCCGTATTTTACCTCTTTGGCACACACCCAAAGCGAGTGTGCACCAAGAATTCTTATAATATCTTAAATACGGTTTATATCAGAGAATCTATTGATTACTGATTTGAAAAATACCAAACTAAACCTGCTCCTACTAATATAGGTACCCACATAAGCGTTCTCCTTTCAATTATCGATATAACTTAATTAAATTATAGTTTAACTTAAGAATTTTAACATTAAAGTCAATTAATTACTTATATACATAATAGGCAGCATTTGAGTTCGCAAAAGAATTATCTCCTATACATATTCTCAATACGCACACAAAATCGTTCCACAATCAAAACTAATTTATTTTGAAAATTTTTACTGGTTTAAATAATACGCTATTCCTATTATGCCCACAAGTACTAGCCATTCCATAAATCACTCCTTTTAATTTATTAAACTAATCTTGTTTAATATATAACTCAAGATTTTTTATATTAAAACCAATTAATTTTTCAAAACGAAGAAAAAAGGAATAGAGGTCATTTTAAACCATATTCACACAAATAATCACGATATTTTATCATCTTTTTATAAATCTTTAAATCTTCAAAAAAATTATTTTACTTATTTTTATTAAATAATCTAAAAAATATATTAAATAATCAACGAACTATATGTTAACCAAAATTTGTTATACATTGTTCAAGTTCCTTTATAGGTAAATAGATGTCACCAAATTTTTTCTGGTTTTCATCTAATTCTTTTGTATTTATCAATTTATAATTTAAATTATTGATCTCACTTATTCTTTTATTTACATTATTTGGATGAGTTGAAGGTTTTATTTCAATAATATTCGTATTTGGCTCACAAAATGTCAAGTTAGCAAATGCTGCACCGTGAGCTCCAATAATAAATTTTGCATTATTAAAGAGATAAATTTGTTCAAAGAAGGACAGTTCTCCAGTTCTGTATTTTGAAAAACCTTTTTCTTTTAAAAAATTAAAAACTTCATTATCATTTTGAATTTGGCAATGTTTAAATTCAGATTCCGTTCTATCAATATAAATTTTTTTATTATTTTCAAATTGTTTAGCACACTTTAAATAAATATCTCTTAGCCAATGAATAATCCAAGCAGGTAAAAATTCTACTTCATTAAGAATAAATCCTTTATGATACCAAGGGTGATCAACAACAATAAGTTCTCTTGCTTCAATATGTCTGTTTGTATCGCTATTTAAAATTTTATTTTCATCGATATCTAATACTGAAAGAGTTTGTTTTTGAAAATTTTGCAGACTTGGAGCATAAAAGAAATCTATTTCCTTTAATGGATAATGTTCTGAACACAATTTTATTTTTGGCAAAATATCAAATACCCAATGTAAATAATTTTTATTACCACTTTCTCCCTGAACTAAGGAAAGGACTCGTCCATTTATTTTTTTTTTTACTCTCGGAGTTCCTTTAGTTAAAACTATATTTTCCTCAGCATTTTTTAATTCTCCAGAAATTTGCTGATATGAAGCTTCGTTGACTAAGGTGTTGCCATCAATAATTGCAACATGTTCAACGTAGTCCGTATAAACTCTACCATTCTTAATTTTGTAGGAAAAATAATTTTTAGAACCTTTAATATCTGAAACAATACTTTCAATTTTTTTTTTAATAATATTATTAGAAATAATACCATTTCTTTCATACTTTATACTTCCGTAAATTAGTATGAAAACTAATTGAAAAATTTTTTTAAAATAAAATTGAACTTTTTTTTTAAATTTTATCATATAAGTATATTAACTTTAAAATATAAAAAAAAAATGAACAAACTACATTTATTTTCTTATGGTTATGTTATGGTCATGTTTGATCCTTTAAAATCCTACAATTTTACTCGACTGACACACAAAGAAAATGAGTATAGCATTAGTTCATGAAAAAGTTTATAGCAATCTTGGTTCTGAGTTTATTGTTTTGCAACATTGCAAAGACGAAAGAGTGTGAAGGAAGCCCCTTTATAGAAAAAAAAAATACTTTAATTTTTTTTAAAATATTTGTTAAATGGAAAGACTGTCATGGTTCATTGACTTATAAAAATGATTCTAAATATGTTGGTGGATTTAAGAATGGAAAATTATCAGGCCAAGGAACTTTTATATGGGGAAATGGTAAGTTTGTTGGAGAGAAATACGTCGGGGAATTTATAAAAGGTAAAAGAAGTGGATTAGGATCCCATACATTTACTAATGGGGATGTTGATTATGGTATTTGGAAAAGGGGGAAATTAATCAAACGTCTTAGAATAAGCAAAAAAAAATCATCTTTTGACAAGAAAAAGCAAACCGAGTTAGTTGAACAAGAAAAAATACTAATAGGAAATTCGTCTAAGTGCAATGAAAGTCCTCTCGTAGAAAAAACACTAGCTTCAAAATTTTATGACCATGTAGCTGAATGGAAAGATTGTCACGGTATTTTAATTTATAAAGATGGTTCTAAATATATTGGAGAGTTTAAAGATGGAAAATTTTCGGAACAAGGAACTTTTACATATGAAGATGGAACAACATATTTTGGTGAATTCGTCGAAGGCAAATTTAATGGACAAGGAACTCATACCACTATGGATGGTAAAAAATACGTTGGAGAATGGATAGATGATGTAAGACATGGAAAAGGCATTTTCACTAATCCTCTTGGCGATACATATGAAGGAGAATTTGTAAAAGGCTTATACAATGGAAAAGGCATTTTCATTAACCAGCTTGGTG
>AZYC01000027.1 GCA_000513075.1 alpha proteobacterium SCGC AAA288-G21
ATAGTTTCCTGTATTGGAAATAACAAAGATGAGGTGTTGAAATCTTTGCTTAATACAAAATCAGGAATAGTATTTTCAGAAGATCAAAAAAAATATAATTTCAGAAGTCAAGTTGCTGGAACAATAAAAAATTTAAATTTGGATGAACATATCGATAGAAAACAAAAAAGATTTATGGGTGAAGGTTCCGCATTTTCTTTTATTTCATTAAAAGAAGCAATAAAAGAATCTGGTTTAGAAGAAAAAGATATCAGCAATGAAAAAACTGGAATTGTGATGGGATCAGGTGGTCCTTCAATAAAAAACGTGGTTTATGCAGTAGACACTACAAGAAAATCTGCACCCAAAAGAATGGGCCCTTATATAGTTCCAAGAACAATGGCCAGTACATGCTCCGCAACACTTGCTGTTCCATTTAAGATAAAAGGGGTAAATTATTCAATAAGTTCGGCTTGTTCAACAAGTGCACATTGTATTGGGAATGGCATGGAACTTATTCAATTGGGAAAACAAGATATAGTATTTGCTGGTGGTGGTGAAGAGTTGGATTGGGCCTTATCAGCTATGTTTGATGCAATGCCAGCACTGTCATCAAAATATAATAGTACGCCTCAAAAAGCTTCAAAACCCTATGACGCGAATAGAGATGGATTTGTAATTGCAGGTGGCGGTGGGGCTATTGTTCTAGAAGAATACGAACATGCAAAAGAAAGAGGAGCAAAAATTTATGCAGAATTAACAGGCTATGGAGCTACCTCAGATGGATATGACATGGTCCAACCATCAGGCGAAGGAGCTACCAGGTGCATGAACATGGCTTTAAAAACTACAAGAAATAAAGTTGATTATATTAATACTCACGGTACCTCAACGCCTGTTGGAGATATAAAAGAACTTGAAGCTATTAAGGAAACATTTAAAGAAAATATTCCAAAAATTAGTTCTACAAAATCATTAACGGGTCATTCTTTGGGAGCAACTGGAGTTCAAGAAGCAATATATTGTTTGCTTATGATGAAAAATAAATTTATATCAGCGTCCGCAAATATAGAAAATATGGATGAAAAAGCAAAAAGTTTTCCAATTGTAACAAAAATTGAAAAAGATAAAAAGCTAAATAGTGTAATGTCCAATAGTTTTGGTTTTGGTGGAACCAATGCAACATTAGTTTTTGAAAAGTTAGATTAGAATAAAAAAAAGAATGTCATTATTAAAAAATAAAAAAGGACTGATAATGGGTGTAGCAAATGATAGGTCTATTGCTTGGGGAATAGCAAAAAAATTATCGGAGCATGGTGCTGAACTTGCTTTTACTTATTTGGGTGATACCTTAAAAAAAAGAGTTATTCCTCTTGCCGAAAGTTTAGGATCGAAATTTATTGCAAATTGTAATGTGGAAAATAAAGAAGATACAATAAATCTTTTTAAAGAGATAAAAAATAAATGGAGTAGTTTAGACTTTGTAGTACATGCTATAGCATTCTCTGATAGGTCAGAGTTGTCCGGAGAATACTTGAACACTAGTAGAGATAACTTTGTAAAAAGTATGATAATTTCTTGTTTTTCATTTACGGAAATTGCAAAAGAAGCTTCTAAAATTATGAACAAAGGATCAAGCCTTTTAACTTTAACTTATGCTGGATCGGAAAGAGTTGTGCCTAATTACAACGTAATGGGTGTTTGTAAAGCTGCATTAGAATCTAGTGTCAAATATTTATCAACTGATTTAGGTTCAAAAGGAATCAGAGTTAACGCTATAAGTGCTGGTCCAATCAAAACATTGGCCGCCTCAGCAATTGGTGATGCTAAGTTTCTTTATAAATGGAATGAAGATCATTCTCCGCTCAAAAAAAATGTTGATATTAACGATATAGGTGGATCAGCTTTATATTTAATAAGTGATTTAGCTTCTGGGGTAAGTGGAGAAATACACTATGTAGATGCTGGTTATAATAAAGTAGGTATGCCCAATCCAAAAAATATTTCTTAGATTATTATTTTAACTAGCTTCTTTCATAGATAGTTTTACTTTTCCTCTATCAAAACCAATAACTTTTACTGAAACTTCATCTCCTTCTTTTACAACATCAGTAACTTTGCTAACTCGCTTTGAAGCAAGTTGAGAAATATGAACCAATCCATCTTGTTTACCTAAAAAGTTTACAAAAGCTCCAAATTCCATAATTTTTATAACTTTGCCTTTATAAACTTTACCCATCTCAGGTTTTGCAACTATGCTTTTTACCATTTCCATTGCTTTATTTCTTGATTCTGCATCTGGTGCAGCAATTGTAACTTCGCCTGTATCTTTAACATCTACTTTAGCACCAGATAGTTCGACAATTTCTCTAATTGTAGCTCCACCTTTACCTATAACGGCAGCTATATCTTTTTTATCAACCATAACAGTTTCGATTTTTGGAGTATGTTTAGAAACTTCTTTCCTTGATGATTTAATAGTTTTATTCATCTCTTGCAAAATATGTGATCTACCTTCTTTTGCTTGATTTAATGCTTTCTCCATAATTTCAAAAGTAATTCCAGTAATTTTTATATCCATTTGTAGCGAGGTAATGCCATTTTTTGTGCCTGCAACTTTAAAATCCATATCACCTAAATGATCCTCGTCTCCTAAAATATCTGATAACACTAAAAATTCATCTTTTTCTTTTATTAAACCCATTGCTATTCCAGCAACTGGTTCAGCTATAGGAACGGCAGCATCCATGAGAGCTAAAGAAGCTCCACAAACCGTTGCCATTGATGAAGATCCATTTGATTCAGTAATTTCCGATACTACTCTTATAGTGTAGGGAAACTTTTCTTTCTCAGGTAATGAAGATTTTAAGGCTCTCCAAGCTAGTTTTCCATGCCCCACTTCTCTTCTTCCTGTTCCTATTCTGCCTGTTTCACCAACTGAAAAAGGCGGAAAATTATAGTGTAACATAAAACTTACTCTTTTTTGTCCTTCAAGACTTTCTATTCTTTGTTCATCATCTGACATTCCTAAAGTTGTAGTAACTAACGCTTGCGTTTCTCCTCTAGTAAATAAAGCGGATCCATGAGTTCTTGGCAAAACACCAACTTCACATTTTATAGGCCTAACATCAGACAAACCTCTGTCATCAATTCTTTTTTTGGTTTTAAGTATTTGCCCCCTCACTATTTTTTTTTCTAAATTTTTTAACTGCAAGGATATTTCTAATTCTGAATAAGTTTCATCTCCTTCAAATAAAGATTTACATTTTTCAGTTGCTAAATTAATAAGTTCAGATCTTTTTTTCTTATCTTTTTCAGAAAAAGCTTTTTCTAAATCTTTTGTTAATTCTTTTGAAATCTTATCTTGTAAATCAGTGTAATCTTTTTTTTCTACTATCCATGCTTCTTTTGCACATTTTTTAGCAAGCGATTCTATTGCTTTTATTACTGGAATAAATTTTTCATGACCAAATTTAACTGCATCTAACATTTGTTTCTCCGTTAGGCCCGATGTTTCAGATTCAACCATCAAAACAGCGTCTTTTGTTCCTGCCACAACTAGGTCTAATTTTGATTCTTTTAATTGATTTTTTGATGGGTTCAAAACATATTCGTCTTTTATATAGCCTACTCTTGAAGCGGCTATAGGTCCTTGAAAGGGCAAACCTGATATCGCTAAAGCAGCTGATGATGCTATTATCGATAATATGTCCGCTTCATTTTCATTATCATATGATAGTACTGTTGGTAAAATTTGTACTTCATTTCTAAAATTTTCTGGAAATAATGGACGAATAGGTCTATCAATTAATCTTGAAATCAAAGTTTCAGATTCGGTTGGCCTTGCTTCTCTTTTAAAATATCCTCCTGGTATTTTTCCGGCTGCATAGTATTTTTCTTGATAATTAACCTGCAGTGGAAAATAGTCTGTGTCAGGATTAACTTTTTTTGCACCAACTACTGTTGAAATAACAACAGTTTCTCCACAAGTAGTAATTATAGCTCCGTCAGCTTGGCGCGCTATTTTGCCTGTTTCTAGTATAATTTTTTTACCGTCTAATTCGATTTCTTCTTTGTGAATTTTAAACATTTATTTCCTTAAATTTAATTTGCTTAATATGTTGTTATAAGAATCAACATTATGATTCTTTAAGTATTCAAGTAATCTTTTTCTTCTATTTATAGCTTTTAGTAAACCAAGGGAGGAATGCTTATCTTTTTTAGATTTTTTAAAATGCTTTGAAAGCTTATCTATTTTCTGCGTTAATAATCCAATTTGGATTTCCGATGATCCTGTATCTTTTTCATTTATTGCTAGTGATTTAATCACGCTTTTCTTATTATTTTCCATATTTATATCCATGCGATTCCTTTATTAATTTTTCTATCTTTTCTGCATAATCAAAAGATTTATCGCTTATAAATGAAATTTTAGGTAAAAATTTCATGTGAATTTTTTTTGCTAAAGCCTTTCTAACAAGATGTGAAAAATCAGTTAACAAGTCTACTGTCTTATCCGAATCTTTTCCACCCAAGGGTATAACGTAAGCCCTAGCATTTTTTAAATCTGGACTCATTCTTACTTCTGTAACAGTAATATTATTTGTTTCTAAAGTTGGTACTTTAGCTTCCCCTCTTATAAATATTTGACCTAAAGATTGTTTAATCATTTCTCCGACTCTTAACTGTCTCTGAGAAAATTGGTTATTATTATTTCTTTTCATTAAATTCTTCTCTCTGATGTTGTTACGCTAAATGCTTCAATAATATCCTTTTCTTTATAATCTGCAAAATCTTTCAAAATAATTCCGCACTCTAATCCTGCACCAACTTCTTTTGCTGTATTTTTTTCTCTATAAATACTGTTAATTTTTCCAGTGTACACTATATTACCATCTCTTATTAGTCTGGCATTTGAATTTAAGGTTATTTCTCCCTCCATAACTTTAGATCCAGCAACTTTTCCAAATTTTGAAACCTTAAATATTTCCATAACTTCTGCTGAACCAGTTATTTGTTCCTCAATACTAGGCTTCAGCATTCCTGATAATTTAGATTTTATAAAATCTAAAACTTCATAAATTATATTAAAATATTTTATCTCTATTTTATTATGTTCTGCCATTTTTTTTGCTTCTTTGCTTGGTTTTACATTAAATGCAATTAAAACAGCATTTGATGCTCTTGCTAATGAAACATCAGTTTCGGTTATTAGTCCTATGTCAGAATGAATTATTTTTGGTAAAACTTCTTCATTCTTAATATTTAGAATAGCAGTTTTAATTGCTTCCCTTGATCCTTGAACATCTGACTTAATGATAATATTTAATTCTTCAATCTTATTATCTTTAAAAGCAGAATCTTGTGTAACAAAAACTAATGAGTTTTTTTCTGATTGTAAATTCTCTTTTCTATATGTATTTATCTCTTTTGCTCTATCTTCATTTTCTACAACAATAAAATCATCTCCAGCTTTAGCAGGCTCATTCATTCCCAGAATTTCTACTGGAGTAGAGGGTACCGCCTGTTCAATTGCAGTACTTTTGTCGTTTATTAAGGCTCTAATTTTTCCCCAAGTTGGCCCACTAACAAAATAATCGCCTTTTTTTAAAGTCCCATTAATTATAATCACTGTAGAAACCGGACCTCTACCCGCGTCAATTTTTGACTCCAATACTACTCCGGAAGCTTTACCCTTATAATCTGCCTTCAAATCAAGCAACTCTGATTGAAGTAAAATATTTTCTTTAATTTTATCCAAATTTTTTTTTGTTTTTGAAGAAACCTCTGAAAACAAAGTATCTCCACTAAGTTCTTCAGCTATTAATTCATGCTCCAATAATTGATTTTTTACATTTTTTGGATTTGCTTCATGTAAATCACACTTAGTTATTGCAACTACAATAGGTACTTTTGCTGCTTTTGCATGCTTTATTGCTTCTACAGTTTGAGGTTTAACTCCATCATCTGCAGCAACAACTAAAACTACAATATCCGTCAATTTTGATCCTCTTGCCCTCATTTCAGTAAATGCGGCATGACCGGGAGTATCAATAAACGTAATTTTTTCATTATTCATATTTACTTGATATGCGCCTATATGCTGGGTAATACCACCATGTTCTCCAGAAACGACATCAGTATCTCTAATTGAATCTAATAAAGATGTTTTTCCATGATCTACATGGCCCATTACCGTTACAATTGGAGATCTTTTTTTTAAATCTGCTTCAAGTGACAATGAAGTTTTATCAATTTTTATATCAATTTTTTCTTCTCTTATGGGATTGTGTCCAAATTCTTTTATCAAGTATTCAGCCGTGTCTGCGTCAATAGAGTGATTTATTGTTGCTATTACACCCATACCTAAAAGATGTTTAATGAGACTGCTGGCTTGTTCAGCCATTCTATTTGCTAATTTTTGTATCGTTATTACTTTTGGTACATTAACATTTCTGACTATAGGTTTATCATTTTCCAATAATGTATCTTTGGAGATTGCAATATTTTCTTTTCTTTTTGCTCTCTTAATAGATGCTAAACTTCTAGATTTAAATCCAAGGTTATCTTCATTTAAAGCTCTTGAAAGAGTTAGTTTGTATTCTCTTTTTTTAACATTTGATTTACCCTTGACTACTTTTTCTGCAACAACTTGTCCCTTAACTCTTTTTGTGGCCCTTTGTTCTGCGAGTTTTCTTTTTTCAAAATCTTTATTAATTAAATTTGAATCTTTATTAAAAACTTTACCAGTTTTAGTGCCGGATCTAATCTGATCTCTACTAAATTGTTGATTTACTTTCATAAATCCTGTTCTGATATTTTTTTTTTCAATTATTACTGCATTTTCATTCTGACTTTTTGCATATTCAATTTTATCAGATTTTTTTTTAGTTAAACTTGATACCGATAAAGTCAATTTTTTCTTAAAACTTTTCTTTTCCATAATAATTACTTAATAAACTATATTTCTTGCACTCATTATTAAATCATCCGCTTCTTTTTTCGTTAAAGCAAAATCCTCTAGGTAACCTTTAATTTTAACTTTTTCACCCTTGATAATATCATAACTGCCGGTAAGTTCATCTGAAGCTAATTCGGCAAAATCCTTTAGATTTAATATTTTTTGCTCACCTAGTGTCACTAGCATACCCTGTGTTAGACTTTTAAGATTAATTAGATCTTCAGCTACGCCTAATTCTTTAATTTTTTTTGATATTTCTTCAGCATCTTTTTTTAAAAATTCTTTGGCTCTATCAATTAGCTCTTTC
This sequence comes from alpha proteobacterium SCGC AAA288-G21, assembly GCA_000513075.1. Classification (GTDB taxonomy): domain Bacteria; phylum Pseudomonadota; class Alphaproteobacteria; order Pelagibacterales; family Pelagibacteraceae; genus AAA240-E13. Next base: position 7,248 of record AZYC01000027.1, read on the forward strand.
GCTGTTTTTTCATCTACTCCTTCAATCTTAGTAAGGTTATCAACTGTAGTTTGCTCTAAGTCTTCTATTGATGAATATCCCTCGGCAACAAGTAATTGTCCCAAGGTTTCATCAAGCTCTAAATTTTTTACTAAATTATCTGTTTTTTCCTTAAATTCCGTTTGTCTGCGTTCTGACTCTTCTTTTTCAGTTAAAATATTTATTTCATAATCCATTAATTTTGATGCCAATCTTACGTTTTGCCCCCTACGTCCTATAGCTTTGCTTAAATTTTCCTCATCTAAAATTACATCAAGTTTTCTATAATTATTATCTATTATGACTTTTTGTACTTCTGCAGGCGATAGTGCATTAACTACTAACGCAGCCGGATCCTCAGACCAATGTACTATATCTATTTTTTCACCTTGTAATTCATTAACAACAGCTTGAACTCTACTTCCTCTCATACCAACACATGCCCCGACAGGATCTAGAGAAGTATCTTTAGCATTTACGCAAATTTTAGCTCTGCTCCCTGGATCTCTAGCTGAAGATTTTATCTCAATTAGACCATCATATATTTCAGGAACTTCTTGCAAAAATAATTCTTCCATAAATTTTGGATTGCCTCTAGACAAAAAAATTTGTGGTCCTCTAGTTTCTCTTCTAACATCATAACAGTAGGCCTTAACCCTATCTCCCGTTTTAATATTTTCTCTAGGTATCATTTCATCTTTTCTGATTATTCCTTCGGTTTTTCCAAGATCAACTATTATGTTCCCAAATTCTAATCTTTTTACAATTCCACTTAAAATTTGATCTTTTTTATCTTTGAAATCATTATATTGTCTTTCTCTTTCAGCTTCACGAACATTTTGAGTAATAACCTGCTTAGCTGTTTGTGCTGCAATTCTTCCAAAATCAAATGTAGGGAGAGTTTCTAATATTTCATCACCAATTTTTTTATCTATGTTTTTTTTACTGATTTTTTTTGCCTCGGGTAATGAAATTTCGGTATTGTGATTAGTAGGATTTTCAGCAACCGTCAACACTCGATATATGTCAATATTTCCATTTGATCTATCGATTGTAACCTTGATATTATTTTCAAGTCCAAATC
>AZYC01000028.1 GCA_000513075.1 alpha proteobacterium SCGC AAA288-G21
TTTACAAGATTAATTAAATATATATATTGTTCAATTTTTGAACATTATATATACTTTGTTTAAAATAATTATTTTCAAATTAAATATAAAAAAAAATGAAAAATTATCTAAATTCTTTTAAACTAACAAACAAATTAGTTTTCGTTGTTGGAGGCAATGGCCTTATTGGCAGAGAAGTTGTTAATGTTTTAATTGGTGCAGAAGCGAAAGTCATAATAATAGATAATGTAAAAAAAAAAGAAATAAAAAATGCTATATATGAAAAAATAGACATAACAAAATTAAATCATTTAACTCAAAATATAACTAGGCTTATAAAAAAATACAAAGTACCAGATTGTTTTATAAATTGTAGTTATCCACAAACTAAAGATTGGAGCACCAATTCTTACAAAAAAATTAAAATCCAAAGTTTTCAAAAAAATATATCTAACCATATGAACAGCTTTGTTTGGTTCGCGAAAATAATTGCTGACAAAATGAAAAGTAAGAAAAAGGGATCTATTGTGCAGTTGTCATCTATTTATGGAATTTTAGGACAAGATGTAGCCTTGTATAAAGATACAGATATGAGCGAAAGTATGAGCTATGCAACCATTAAAGGAGGAATAACCAATTCTGTTAGATCAATGGCTGCTTATTATGGAAAATATAACATTAGAGTAAATGCACTTTGTCCAGGCGGAGTGAAAAATAAACAAAATGTTAAATTTATAAAAAGATATATAAAAAAAACACCGCTTAATAGAATGGCTGATCCTGAAGATATTGCTAATGCAAGCTTATTTCTTCTATCAGATGCTTCATCGTATATAACAGGAACTACTCTTCTAATAGACGGAGGTTGGAGTTGTATTTAAAATATTAATGTCAATATATGTAACGATAATTGTTGAACTAATAACTAGGTAAAAATGGACATAGAAAGAAAAAGCAATCGTATTTTTGGAAATGAACTAAAATATTTAAAAGAGATTTTGGAGACTGATTTTAGAACATCAGCTTTTGGGATGATGGCTAATCGATTTGAAAAAGCTTTTGCAGAAAAAATTGGAGTCAATTATGCAATTGGCCATAACAGTGGAACAACGCCTCTTCACTCCATGCTTGAAGCTATAGGAATTGAACCCGGAAATGAAGTAATTGTTTCTCCATTAACAATGTCTGCTCCAACATATGCTATTTTGCAAGCTGGTGGTACACCGGTTTATGCTGATATTGATCCTGAAAGTTTTACAATTTCACCTGAGTCAATTGAGAAAAATATTACATCTAAAACAAAAGCAATTAGTGCAATAGCACTTTATGGTTTACCCTGTGAACTTGAAAGGATAATGGATATTGCAAAAAAAAATTCACTTTTTGTTTATGAAGATAACGCTCAATGTATGCTAGGTACCTATAAAGGTAAGTTTGCAGGTTCCATAGCTCATGCTGGAAGTTTTAGTTTTCAACGTTTAAAACATCTTACTTGTGGTGAAGGTGGAATGTTAACGACCAATGATAAAGATTTAGCAGAGAAAGTACGAAGAATGACTTGTCTCGGATATGCTAACGTTGGCGCTAAAAAGGGAGCAGTGACTAAAATGGAATTACAAGATCCTAATTATGACAGACATATAAGTTTTGGATTTAAATCACGTTTGCCTGAACTATGTGCTGCAGTAGCGCTTGCACAATTAGAAAATGCCAAAGCTTTGGTTGATATTCGTTTAAAATCAGCACAACTTTGGCATGAAGCAATTTCTGATTGTAACTGGCTTATTCCACAAAAAGTAAGTCCAGATCACAAACATAGTTATTGGTCTTATGCTGTACGATTGAATCACCCTAAACTCACTTGGCATCAGTTTCGAGATAAGTTTGTAGAAATGGGTGGAGATGGAATTTATTCAGCATGGAAATTATCTTATCAAGAACCCTTATTACAAGATCCATCAAATTTAGGATGGCGGAATCGTTTAATATCTAAAGAAAGACTTTTGAGTTATCGTCAAAAAGGATTATGTCCTATGGCAGAAAATTATCAGCCTAAATTGTTAGCATTCAAAACTGATTATTGGGATGCAAATGAAGCCTACAAACAAACAGAAATTTTGAAAAAACTTATAAAACTATATTAAATATTTTAGTTTTAAATTAAACAAAATATTATGAATAAAGGAATTAGAATTTGGAAAAAAGCTATAAAAATTATACCCGGTGGAAATGGACTTCTGTCCAAAAGGCCTCACAGATATTTACCCAATTTTTGGCCCACATATTTTATTAAATCAAAAGGTATAAATATTTGGGATTTAAACAAAAAAAAATATACTGATTTTTGTCAGATGGGCATGGGAACGTGTGTACTGGGATATGGAAATAACTATGTTGATAAAGCAGTAAAAAAAGCGATTGATAGTGGAGTTAATTCAACTTTAAATTCATTAGATGAATATGAATTAGCAAAAAAATTTCTTAAATATAATAAATTTGCTAACCAAATCAAATTTGCACGAGGAGGTGGCGAAGCTATGTCAATAGCAATAAGATTAGCAAGAGCTCAAACTGGAAAAGATATTGTTGCTTTTTCAGGTTATCATGGTTGGCATGATTGGTATTTAGCAGCTAATATAAAAAATAAAAATACTCTTGACGAACATTTGGTGCCTGGATTAGATCCAATGGGAGTTCCCAAGAAATTAAAGAATTGTGTTATTTCGATAGAATATAACAATATAAAACAATTAGAAAAATTAAAAAAAAAAAAGAATATTGCTGCTATGGTTATCGAAGGATATAGGTATGAATACCCTTCAAAGCCATTTTTGAAAAAGATTCAAGCATTGTGCAAAGAAAAAAAAATTTGCCTTATAGTTGATGAAATTACCTCTGGTTGGAGAGAAACAGTAGGTGGAATTTATAAAAAATTAAATTTACATCCTGATATTGTTGTTTACGGAAAAGCTATTGGAAATGGGTATGCCATATCAAGCATTTTAGGTAAAAAAAAATTTATGATTTATGCTAACAAAAGCTTTATTAGTAGCACAGCATGGACTGAAAAAGTTGGTTTTGCAGCCGCTAATGCAACTATTGATTATTTTATTAAAAATAAAGTTCATTTGTATATTCCAAAAATTGCAAAAATATTAAGCGTAGGATGGAAAAATATTGCAAAAAAAAACAATATTAAAATAAGTGTATCCGAAGTATTGCCACTTTGCAGTTTTTTTTTAGATTATCCTAACAGAGAAGAGCTTTATACTTTTTTTACAAAAGAAATGTTAAAAAAAAATTACTTAGCAAATAACAGTGTATGGATATCTTATGCACATAAAGAAAAAGATATTAAAAAATACTTAAAAAATTGCAATCAAGTGTTCAAAAAAATGAGCACCTTTATTCATAATAGAAAAAAATTTGGAAAATTTGAAATACGTTATAATAGCCTTGTTAGACTATAAAAATAAAGATGAATTTTCCAATCATAATTCAAGCTAGAACTGGATCAAAAAGATATCCAAAAAAAATATTAGCGAAGATTGATCAAAGAAATGTGTTAGAATTCCTTATAGATAGATTACTTAAAACTTTCTCTAAAAATAAAATTATAATAGCAACAACAAAATTTAAAAAAGATAATATAATTTGCAATCTCTCAAAAAAAAAAAAGATAAATTTTTTTAGAGGATCTGAAAATAATGTCCTAAAAAGATACTTAGATTGTGCAAAAAAATTTAAAGCAAAAAATATTATTAGAATTACATCTGATTGTCCCTTAATTGATCCAAGATTAATTGAAAAAATGAAAAGAGTTTTTGTTTTGAATAAATTGGATTATTTAGCAAATACATATCCTCCAACTAAAAGTAAGTTTCCTGATGGAAGCGATATTGAAATTTTTAAATTTAAATCATTATTAAAAATTTCAAAACTAAGTAAAAATAATGAAGACAAAGAGCATGTTACAAATTTTTTTTGGAAACATCCTAAAAAATTTAAAACAAAAATGATAAATAATAAAAAAGACCTATCTAATTATAAATTTAGCATAGATTATAAAAGTGATTTGACTTTAGTTAAAAAGATATATGAAAAAATTAAAGCAAAAAAAAAGCATGGAACTGCAGAAGAAATTGTAGGTATAATTGAAAAAAATAGATACATGAAAATCATTTCAATAAGAAGCAAACAAAAATTTCATAAAAATAGAAAAGATTTAATTTATTAATTTTACCTATTAAATAAATTTACATTTTAATTTTTGATTGGTACTATGTTCAATTATTGAACGATATATTGTAATGTGCTAAAAATATAAAAAACTTATTATATGTATGATAATTTAACTAATACAATTAAAACCATTAACAAGTCAAAAAAAATTAGATGTTTCTTTCTTGGAAATACAGTTAAAAGAGAAAGTTCTAGCTTCTACGTTACAACCATCAGAGAAAATCAAAAATTTATTTATGCAGGGGCCATAATATTTAGTGATTTTTCTGCTAAAAAAATTGCTAAAATTATAGATGGCAAAGTCGATTTATTACTAATTGATACTGAAAAAAAAGCTATTTCAAATAACATAGAACCAGTTGTAAATATTGAAAAAAGTATAAAAGAAACGATAAAAAAAACTAAAATTTTTACTTATAAAGGAAATGATCTTACGGTCCAAGCCGCTGAAACTTTTATAAATAATTATTTTTTGAAAGATATTAGAGGAATAGGAGGAAAAAAAATATTAATTATAGGATCGGGAAATATTGGTACTAAACTTGGAATAAAACTTGTTGAAAGTGGAGCTAATGTATTTTTGTATCGTAGAAAAATAAAAATTTTGAAAAATATTATTAATACCATTAACAATATTATTCCAAAAGGAACACTGGCAAAAGCTAAAATGATAAAAAATTTAAAATTAAACTTGAATAAATTTCATATAATCGTCGGTGCTACTGGTGAAAAACCAATTCTTACCTCAAATCATGTTAAGAGTTTTAATTCAGATGTTATTATTATTGATATTGGTAAAGGAATATTTAAAAAAGAAGCTCTTAAGTTAGCAATAAACAATAATATTAATTTGTACAGACTCGATGTAACACCGGCTTATAATGCTTACTTAGAAAATATTAATACAACTCAAAAAATTTATAATTTTAATTTAAAAAGATCGCTAACTCACGGAAAGTTTAAGTTTGTTAAAAGAGGAATACTATCTGATGAAAATTCAATAGTCGTTGATAACGTAAACTCACCAAAAAAAATTTATGGAATTTCAGATGGATATGGCAGTTTTAAAAAAATACATAGAAAAACATTAAAAAATCTACAAAAAAAAATTATATCGAAATACTAAACAAATATGAAGGAGAGAAAAAAAATTTTAATATTAGGTGCGGGACCAGTCGGACTAATTTCTGGTTGGCTTTTATCAAAAAAAAATTGGGAAGTAAAAATTTTTGAAAAAAATTCAATTATTGGAGGAATGTGTAGATCATGGAAATGGGGTAAATTTAAAGTAGATACAGGTCCCCATATATTTCATACTCCGGACAAAAAATTATGGAGATTTTGGAAAAAAAACTTTGGTAAGTTTTTAGTAGAGGGAAAGTTTTGGGCAAAAAATACTTATAACGAAAATTTTAAAAAACTATACGATTATCCATTTTCCAAAGAAGCTTTAAATAATTTTAATATATCCGATAAAAAAAAAATCTTGAATGATCTTAATGATTTAAAAAAAAGTAAAATTTCAAAAGCTAAAAATTTTAACGAACATGTAAAGGCTCAGGTTGGCCCAACCTTGACCAAGATGTTTTTCAAAAAATTATCCTGAAAAAATATGGGGAATAAGCACTGATAAAATGACTGCAGAATGGGCCCCAAAAAGAATAGAATTTAGAAACAAAATACTTCCTTTTTACCGCGGACAAAAAACTGCTGTTGGAAAATATGGTACAGGTTCAGTTTACGAACATATAAGAGATCAAATTATTAAATATAAAGGTAAAATTTATCTTAATCACAATGTAGTAGAATTAAATCATAAAGATAACTACGTTAATGAAATAAATTTTAAGAATGGAAAAAGTTTAAAAATAGATAAAAACACTGTAATTTTATCAAGTCTGCCTATTACACTAACATCTAGATTGCTAGGTTTTACAAGTAACTTAAAATTCAGGGGAGTAAGAACTATTTATATTTCTGTAAATAAAGGAAGGGTTCTGCCAAAAAACTGTAATTGGATTTATTATTCATCAAAAAAAATTATTTTTAATAGAATTTCGGAACATAAAACCATGACAAAATATATTGCTCCTAAAAATGAGACATATTTAAGCGCAGAAATAGCTTATACAAAAGGAGATAAAATAGACCAATTATCATTCCGAGAAATTAAATCAATAGTTGAGAAAGATATTTTAAAAGTTGGTGTGATACAAAATAAAAAAGATATTAAAGGTTTTTCTGAAAATAAAGAAGACTTTGTCTATCCGGTGCAATTTGTAAATTACAAATATGAATTATCAAAAAACTTTTCTAATATTTCTAAATTTAGGCAAATTTATTCTTTGGGGACTGGTGGAGAATTCAATTATGCTGACAGTCAAATTCTATTTCATAAAACCATGGATTTAGTAAATATTCTATGTGATAAGGACTCCATGGAAAATCAAGTAAAAAGAAATTATGCAAGTATTCAGTTAAATACAAAAGTTAAGTTGGGCAGTCAATTAGTTGGTGATGAAAATCCTCCTTATATTATTGCTGAAGCAGGTTTAAATCATAATGGTAGTGTAGAGTTAGCTAAAAAATTAATTGATGAAGCAAAAAAAATAAAATGTAATGCAATAAAATTTCAAAGTTTTACTGCAAAAGGAAGAGTCTCAGAAAAAGTTAAATCTGTGAAGTATTATGAAAAATCCGATGGCTTGCAGGAAAATATTTTTGAAATGTTTGATAGATTATCTTTTAGCAAAGAAGCTCATAAAAAAATTTTTAAATACGCAAAATCAAAAGGTATAGATATTTTTTCTACTCCATTTGACGAAAAAAGCGTTGATCTTTTGGAAGAATTAAATGTTAAATTTTATAAAATTGCTTCTGTTGATTTAGTAAATTTACCACTTATTGAAAAAATTGGAAAAACTGGCAAGCCCGTAATACTGTCCACTGGCATGTCAAATCTTGGAACCGTAGAAGATGCTATTGAGAGATTTAAAAAAACTGGAAATAAAAATTTAATTTTACTTCATTGCTTATCAAGTTATCCAGCAAATGAAAGTGAGATGAATTTAAATGCAATTAAGACATTAAAAAGAAATTTTAATATTCCTGTCGGTTTATCTGACCATTATCCAGGAATTGAAATCTCACTTATGGCCTTGGGCTTAGGAGCAAATATAATAGAAAGACATTTTACTATTAACAAATCATTTGAGGGTCCAGATCACATTTTGTCAAGTGAACCTAAAGAAATGAAAAAGTTAGTTGATATTGCAAAGAACACCACCTCAATTTTAGGTGATGGACAAAAGATAATTCAACCAAGTGAATATGTGGTAATTAACTCTCAAAGAAAAAGTATTTATGCAGTAAAAAATATCAAGACAAGTGAGAAATTAAGTCGACAAAATATCTGCATTAAAGGTCCTGGAGGTGGAATACTTCCAAAATATTATGAACTTTTGCTTAATAGAAGAGCAAAAAAGAGTATTAATCGAGATCATCCGATACAATGGAGTGATATTTAATAACTAAATGATTTATTTAGTATAATGTATAAAAGAACCGAAGTATTGGGCAATATCCATCAAAAGACATTGAATTATATTAAAGATGAAAAGCTCAAAAAATCTTATGTAGTTTATAGGAAAGAATTTCAAAATGCAGAAAGTTTTAAGAAAATATATCCCTATCCCATACACGTTGATATTGAAATAGATAATTTTTGTAATTTCGCATGCACATTCTGCCCCATAGGTCAGCCTAACAATGAAATGAATAAATTTTACAAAACCTCATATAACTTAGAAGAGAATAAAATATTTGAATTATTAGATGAATGTAAACAAATTGGAGTTAAATCAGTACAATTTAATATTGTGAACGAACCTCTTGCTAATAAGAATATTTTTAAAATAATAAATTACGCAAAAAAATTAAATTTTGATGATATTTATTTTATAAGCAATGGATATTTGCTTAATGAAAAAAATTCACAAAGAATATTAGAATCAGGTTTAACA
>AZYC01000029.1 GCA_000513075.1 alpha proteobacterium SCGC AAA288-G21
TCTAACAAAATATCTTGATACTTTGGATAAAAATAAAAAAATTTATATGATCCTTGGAATGATGGCAAATAAAGATCATGCTGAATTTATTAGTCAATTTAAAAATAAACTAAGTCTAATTATTGCAGTTGATATACCAAATCAGAAAAATTTTATAAAAAAAGAAAAACTGAATCAAATTATAGAAACAATTGGAATTAAATCCAAAACTGAATCCTCTATACAAAGCTCGTTGCAATTCATTGCAAAAGAGGATGAAAATGCAATTATTTTTATCTGCGGATCTTTATATCTTTGTGGAGAGGTATTGAACTTAAATTAAATATTTTCCTTTATCCAGGAAACAATATTGGATTTTGTTGTGGCTCCAACCTTGGTTGCTTTTAGTTCGCCATTTTTAAATAATAGCATAGTTGGAATTCCTCTTACTCCATATTTTGTTGGCGTATTCGGTTCATTGTCAATGTTATGTTTTGCAATTGTTATTTGATTTGTCATTTCGTTTGAAATTTCTTCAAGTACTGGCCCAATCTGTTTACAAGGTCCGCACCACTCAGCCCAAAAGTCTACCAAGATTGGTTTTGTTGATTTTATAACTTCTGTATCGAAATTATCATCAGTAACATTCTTAGTTGCCATGCTAGTGCTGTTTATTTGTTCTAATCTATAATGTCAACTAGACATTTTGTTTTTTTAAAAAAATTAATATTTTTTAAATTTATATACTTTACAAAGCTTTTTCATAAACCTTTCGTATGTCCAAAATATAGGCATCAACATCATTGACATAGTCTAATTTTTCTTTTGTTATTCCTTTTTCATTTCTCATATTATCAATCAAGCTTTCGGCCATTGGAATGGTTGTAAAATTTGTTTCTTCGATACTAAGTATCTTTTTTGCAATATCTTGTTGAATTTCTTTGTATTCTTCTTTACTTAAAACTTCTGGCTGATTTTGGTAAATTAGTCTTTTTCCAAAATGGAAAAACCTTGGATCTTTTATCTTAGATATTGTGTGATTTTTTTTACTCCACTCATCTATCGACTGAAATTCTTCCATTGTGTTCTTGTCTTGCTCATCGGGAAATCCACCCGAAACTAATCTGTCTTCATATGCAAATTCCTTTTTTTCTTGTAATTTTTTCTTTTCTCTGGCTATTTCACCCAATGCAAAACTGATTTTTTCAGAAAATTGCTTGTTTTGGTAGATTTTATCCGCTCTTTCTTTCAATTTTTCTAACCCAATATTTTTATAAATATCTAGTTCTAACCCCAAGTTTTTATCCAAAATAATAGGATGTTTGTTAGCTGGTAAAGCCCTCGCCCATTTGTTTGGTTTTTTAAGTTCTTCCTTTAAGGAATTAACGTCTAACTTTATAAAATTTTCCGGATCTTGCTCTAAGCAAAAAACTATTGGCCACTTGTATTCACCATGGTCACACAAGTAAGTTACTAGGAAGGGCCTTGCCTTGCCATAATAGTAAAATGTGGTGGTAAATATCCTCTCTTTCTCCAGAATATTAGATACTTTATGTTTGGAAGTTGTATGAAACGATTGGTCATAAATCTGTTTGGCACTTTTTCGAATTAAACGCATTATGCCCAAGCACGCTTCGCAATCCGAAATGGCTGTATGAAATTGGTCAACTTTTATATCATTTATAGTACTTAATTTCTCAAGTTGGAAAACAGGATTCTTTTTTTCTGAAAAAGTTGTGTTTATTGATTTTGGAAAAAAAAGTTTACTGCTTCTTGCAACCGGTAGAAAGTCTGCCTGCTCATTAGAATTTGTATTCAGTGCGTAGGCCGGAAATAGACTTTTATAGTTTTCTTTTTGAATCATAATAAAATCAAAGCCTATGGAGTTCCAGCCAATCCAAATGCAAGGCGACCATTTTTTTATTATTTTATTATGAAGCTCTTTCATTAATTGATAATGACTAGAATTTGATTTTTTCATCTGGTAAAAGCCTTTATTTACCCACAAGGAATACGGATCAGGTACATGTCCTGGTTTATTTCTACAATTCAATTCAAAACGTTCAATTTCCTTTAATTCAGGATTAACTAAAATTCCCGCTATAGAAATAATAGAGGAATAACTTGTGGATGCCCCTTGAGATTCGATATCTATAATTGCAATATTTTTCATAGTTAAACTATTTACTGTATCTAATTATTGCAAATGTGAGGATTTAATTTTTTTGAAGAAACCCTAAACACAGCGACAAAACAATATGATAACTAATATTTAGTTAATTTATTGTATAGGTATTTCTGTTATAAAAGTCAAATACATTTATGAGATTAAGTAGATCAAAATGGGAAAATTTTATTCGTTGTCCATTTTGTTTTTATTTGAAAGAAAAACATAATATTGATCCACCACGAACACCTGGTCATCCAATAAACTCTAGAGTTGATAGCCTTCTTAAAACAGAATTTGACGAATTAAGAAAGAATCAACAACCTCATCCAATTTTTAAAAAATATAACTTAAATTTTGTTCCTTACAAACTTGATCAAGAAAAACTTGATGCTTATAGAAGCATTAAAAAGGGAGTCGAAGCGAAATCAACAAAAACAAAATTCACTTTATTTGGTGCTTTGGATGACTTATGGCTCAATAAAGATACGAATGAAATAATTGTCCTAGATTATAAGGCTACTTCTAATAAAAATGACCCTGATTATCCTAATTCAGCTCAAGAGTACTATAAATCTAACTTAAGACAGCTAGATTTTTATGCTTACCTTCTAAAACTCAATGGTTATAAGATTTTTAAGACAGGCTACTGGCTAATATGCAATGCAAGAGATGAAAATCAAAATACCTTTGAGGGTAAATTATCTTTTAAAATCACTTTATTACCCTACACATTAAGGACGGATTATATCGAAGATATTCTTGTAGATTTAGAAAAATGCTTAGAGCTAGAAAAGCCTCCCGCTTCTAGAAAATATTGTGGAAATTGTGCTTGGCACGCACAAGTCCAACCCTTTAAAAAATAAATATATTTGCCTAAGAAATTTTGGTTTTGTCTTTAAAATCTGCCTTTGTTATTTTTTCTTCTTTTGAAGTTTTTTCAGTTTGATCAGGGTCTTTGATATTTTCTAACGTTCTCATGATGGATCTAGCATCTCTGCCAAAATCGTCTGTATGGCTTAGTGCTTCCTCCAAAATTTTTCTAAGACTGATAATTCCATCAAAATGTTTGTTAAATCTAGAAGAAATGTTTCTTAAATCATCATAAATTTGTGTTGCATGTTTTTGTACTTTTAAAGTCTGGAAACCCATGTGCAATGACTGCAAGAAAGCTGAAAGTGTATTCGGTCCTGAAATTGTAATTTTATGCTTTCTCATCAATTCCTGTGTTAGTAATTCTTTGGTACTTGGATCTCGATAGCTAGTTAGTTCTGAAAATAAACTTTCCGTCGGTGCATAAACGATTGCAAAATCGGTTGATTTCGGTGGAACAATATATTTTTCATTAACTTTTTTGGCTTTAGCTCTAAAGGCGCTTGCTAATTTGTCTCTGGCGTCCGCCATGGCTGTTTTATCTTTTGCCTCTTCAGCATCGCTAATGGCCTGAAATTTTTCAACTGGCCAATGTGAATCGATTGGAACTAGGACGCCGTCTTGTAGTTTTATAGCAAACTCGACATTTTCATTTGTGTCCTCTTTCATTTTTACGTTGGCAATGTATTGAGAGGCCGGTAATAAATCCCTAAGTATCGAAGCTAAAGAAAACTCGGCCAAAGTTCCATACTTTTTAACACCCGCTAAAATTTTACTAAAGCTCGCCTGGCTTTTATTCAAGTCTTCAACTTGCCTGTTAAAGACCCCTACTTTCTCATCAACTTTAGTGAGCGCCTGGGTCATGTCTCGGGTTACATCCTTTGACAAACTATTAAAGGATATGGACATGGTATTCATGGAATTATTTATTGATTCTCTTAATCTATTTATTTCCTCCTTATCCTTATAGTCATCTTTTTTTTTTCTTATATTGAGTAAAAGATAAATTGCGATACTAGTAAGACAGAAAAGGAGACCAATAAGGCCATAAATTATATATAAAAGCGAATCTTGCATAATAGGTAAGATATACGCATTTTTTTCAAATTCAAATAGGATTACTCTTAACTTTTATTTTCCAGCAACTACCATGCCTTCGATCATTAATGTTGGTGAATTTGTTGCGTAAGAAAATTCCAGATCATTTGCTAAGGTAATATTATTGAACATTTCTAATAAGTTTCCAGCAATCGTTATTTCATTAATAGGATAAGAAAATTCTCCATTTTCTATTAACATTCCAGAAGCTCCAACGCTATAATCGCCTGTGATAATATTTGCTCCTCTTCCTATTAATTCATTTATATAAAGTGCCTTTGCATGTGTGTTTAATAATTCTTTAAAAGATTTAGTACCATTTTCGAAATATAAATTGGTTGTACCACCGCTTCTGCCATTAGATTTCATCTTTAGGATTTTTCCATAATACGTATCTAGTAATAAATTTTCCAGAGAACCCTCTTTCACTAAAGTAACTTTACTTGATTTAACTCCTTCTGAATCAAAGATCTGAGAACCTAAAGCTTTTGAAATTAAAGGATCATCAATGATGTTGATATCTTTTGAAAAAATATTTTTATTTAATTTATCTTTTAAAAATGAAGTACCTCTTGCAAATGATGAAGCTGATATAGCGTCTGCGAACGGATCTAATAAACTTTTAGCTACTCGTTGTTCAAAAATTATAGGAATTTTTTCACTTTTTATTTTTTTAGGATTTAATTTTTTAATGGCTCGTTCGGCTGCTTTGTTTCCTAACGTCCCTGGTGGTTTCAGATCGCTAAAAAATCTTTTTTGAGTATATTCATAATCTCTTTCCATACTTCCATTGCTTTTTGCAATAATCTCGCAGGAAGCAGAATAAATAGATGATTGATAACCCATGGAAAACCCTAAACTATTGGCAAATACAAAATTGTCTTTAACTTGGGCAAAAGATGATCCCTCGGTGTTAGTTATTCTTTTATCTTGAAATGCACTTTCTTCTGCTTGTTTTAAATAATCTATTTTTTTTTCATTGCTGATACTAGTCTCATCATAAAGTTCGAGATCTTTGTGCTTGGTTGCAAGTAAATCTTTATCCGGTAAAGAATTATATTCGTCCTCCGGAGTGATTTTTGTCATTTCAATGCATCTTGTAATTAAACTATCTAGATTACCTTCGTTGATATTTGATGATGAAATATTTGACTTTTTCTTTTGAATATAGGTGCTGATCTCTATCCCAATGCCGTCTGACCGTTTAGACTCGTCTATATTTTTATTTCTAAAGTTAGCGGTCTCAGAAATACTATTTGATACTATCACCTCGCAATCTGTAGCGCCTAATTTTTTAGCTTTATCAATGCAATTAGAGGCGATCTTTTCTAAAAATTTTTTATCTTTAATCATAGTACTTCATTGAATATTCTAAAGTTTGGTCCCACCAACAATAATTTGATCAACTAACATTGAGGGTTGTCCAACTCCTACTGGAACCATTTGCCCATTTTTTCCACACGTTCCGATTCCAGGATCAAGCTTCATATCATTTCCAACCATTGAAACTTTTGTAAGAATATCTGGACCATTTCCAATTAAAGTTGCTCCTTTAACAGGAAATGTAATTTTGCCATTTTCAATTTGATAAGCTTCCGTGCAGTTAAATACAAATTTGCCCGAGGTTATGTCTACCTGTCCACCACCAAAAGACACAGCAAAAATTCCTTTATCGACTGACTTGATCATTTCTTCTTGTGTGTGTCTTCCATTAACCATAAATGTATTCGTCATTCTTGGCATTGGCATGTGTTTAAAACTTTCTCTTCTTCCATTACCTGTTGATTTCATATTCATCAACCTTGCATTTAATCTATCCTGTATATAATTTTTTAAAATACCATTTTCTATTAATACTGTTCTTGACGTTGGAGTTCCTTCATCATCAATGGTAAGTGAGCCTCTTCTATTTGCAATTGTCCCGTCATCAACAATAGTAATATCTTCTCTTGCAACTTTTTGGTTCATAAGATTATGAAAGGCAGAAGTTTTTTTTCTATTAAAATCTCCTTCTAAACCATGACCTATTGCTTCATGTAATAATATTCCCGGCCAACCTGGCCCTAATACCACTTTCATTTCCCCTGCTGGAGCTGGCTTACTACCAAGATTTACTTGTGCTTGCCTTAAAGCCTCATCACATATTTTTTTCCAATTCTCATCTTTAAGATAATCATCATAAGACATTCGCCCACCTGTACCGGATGTTCCCATTTCTTTTCGACCATTTTTTTCAACCATCACCGAAACATCAAATCTAATCAAAGGTCTGATATCTTTGAAAGTCTCACCTCCACATCTTAATATTTCAATTTCCTCATGCCGACCAAGAAAAGATGCTGTTACCTGTTTAACTACATTTTCTTTTTTTCTAATATATTCATCCACCTTTTTTAAAATGTCTATTTTTGCCTTTAAGGGTTTTTCCTCAATTGGATTGATATCAGAATATAATTTTACATTCGTTCTTGATATAGAATGATTATAAGTTCCTTTTTTTGATTTTAGTGTTGAAAATAAATTATTGGAAGATTCTTTTAATGAATGTTTTGAGATTTCATTAGAATGCGAATAGGCGGTAACATCCCCTGTGACTGCTCTTAAACCATATCCAAGTGATGTGTTATAGCTAGTAGTTTTTATTTTATTATCATCAAGAACTAATGTTTCACTTTTAGAATTTTCTAAATAAAGTTCGCCATCATCGCATTTATTCAATGTCTCAGAAACGATTTGTTCGGCTTCATTTCTGTTTAAATCTGTATGTT
>AZYC01000030.1 GCA_000513075.1 alpha proteobacterium SCGC AAA288-G21
TTTTTTTTCGTTATAATTGTAGTCTAGAAAAATAGTTTTACATCCAACCTTTTCTCCAGGTTGCTCAGTGCGTCCGCTAGTGCTTACAGAAATTTTGTAGTAAAATCAGAAATGATAAAATTTAAAATATTTAAAAATGATTGAATTAAGCACACCCCATGAACTAAAGGTTAAGGTACCAGAAACTAAAGCCGAAGATAATACTCCCAGATTTGATGTTAATAAGGATATCAAAAGCGCAGTAAGCTATTACAAGGATAATGGTTATGTGATTTTTTCGGCCTGTATTTCTTTGGAAAGTTGTAATCAATTAAGAGAACTATGGAAAAAAAATATAAAACCTTATAAAAAAAAAATCTATAGACAAACAACAGCAAAGGCAGAAAAAAACTTGTTTAACGAAAACGGATGGATCATGAATCCCGTTTTAAATCTCCAAAGTTTGAATCCTTATTTATTTGGTGATTTACGACATGCAACTGAAAATAAAGTTTTTTCAAATCCCTCTATTTGTAAAGTATTAAAATCATTGTTGGGTGAAAAACCAAAGATAGTTCAGTCCATGTATTTTGAAGGGAATTCGGCAACTTGGGAACATCAAGACTCATATTATCTTGACTCAGAAAAAATTGGGATAATGACAGCAGGATGGTTAGCATTAGAGGAAATTCAAGCAGATGCGGGAAGGTTTTTTATCTGTCCAGAATCTCATAAAATTGATCTTGGCAAACAAAATATTGAAAATAATATTGCTGACAATCATGATAAGTATATTGAAAAAGTTGTTTCAATTATAAAATCTAAAAATATGACAATAAAAGCACCCTACATGGCAGCAGGAGATGTCCTATTTTGGAACTCTTGGACTATTCATGGCTCGATAGATTCTCAATCTAAAACTCATAGCAGATCTTCAGTTACGATGCATGCGATACCAGAAACTCATAAATTCTTACAATTTCATTCCCGTACAATTGATGTACCAACTGACGATCTTGGGAGTTCTCTTATTTATAGACCTAAGGATCAGTCAAAATTTAAAAATAAATTAGTACTTGCAATTGAGTCTCATTTTCCAGGTATTTTTTATTGGTTAAAGAAACAAGCTATAAAATCATTGGTAGGAAAAAAACTTAAAGGCATTTAAAATTTAACCTTTTTATTGGATTTGATTTTATAGATCATACCAATTATTTTTTGTGACAATGACGTAATCAATTTATTATTTTGTAATAATTTTGAATATCTTCTCAGGTATCATTTTATAGAAAAACATAATTATTGACCAGTATCCTGGCACATATAATGTGTTTTTTTTACTTTTGTAAGATTTAAATATTTTATTTCCTACGTAATTAACTTTTGCAAAGAATACTTTAGGTAATTTTAAATTTTTTGTCATTTTAGTTTTTACCCAACCTGGCTTTACAGTAATTACATGAATTTTATCTGAATAAAGTCTTTGTCTTAGACCATCTAAATAAGAGCTAAATGCAGATTTTGATGAAGTATAAATGCTACCCCTTTTTTTTCCCCTATCGCCTGCCACAGAACTAATACCAATTATAGTATCCAATTTTTTTTGAATTTTATATTTTATTAAGGATTTTTCAATAAACACCATTGGAGATACATAATTGATACTGGCTATTTGTTCATAATTTTTTTCATCTACTTCAATGTAGCCAACTGCAATTAAAATAACGTTTGGTGATTCTAAATTTTCATTAAAAAAATTATTTACATTATCTTTGTTTAGAATATCTAGAGTTGTGATTTTACAATCAACTTTATAAAGATTTTCTATTTCTTTTCTTTTAATTTCGAGTTGAGAAGTATTTCTTGAGACTAAATGAACATTATATCTATTTTGCGCAAACACTTTTGCTGTTGCATATCCAATATCTGAATTTCCACCAATAACTAAAATCGAACCCATATTTAAATACCTATTTTACCTGTTCTTAGTTAAACCTTAAGGAACTGTAAGGTTCAAGATTTAGATAGGTACTATCTCCTGCCACCATTCCAGAAATAATTTTTCCAGAAATTGCACCTAAAGTCCATCCTAGATGATGATGTCCAAAAGAATAGAATAAATTTTTGTAGTTTTTTGATGGACCCATAACTGGTAAGAAATCAGGCAATGTAGGCCTAAAACCTAACCATTCATCATAATGTTCAGACAATTCTGGAAATAAATATTTTGCATTATTTACAAGATTGGTAATTCTTTTTTTAGTAGCTGGATTATCTAATCCTCCAAATTCTACCGTTCCTACTACTCTCAATCCTTGTTCCATTGGAGTTATTCCAAAAGCTCTATTTAAAAAAATCACAGGTCTTGAAAGCAAATGATCATGTCCTTTAAAATGAACATGATAGCCTCTTTCGGTATCCAATGGGATTTTTTCATTGACCTGATCTGTTAATTTTTTTGAAAAGGCCCCGCAGGCGATAACGGCTTTGTCAAAAGTATAAGCATTTAAATTGGTTTTAATTATTGGTTTGTTATCAGATGAAAATTTTATTGTCTCAACATTCTGTTTTTCAAAATGACCGCCTCGTTTTAAAAATAAATCAAATAATTTAAGCAAAATTTTCCTGGGATTTCTTGTGTGCCTTGCACTTGGATATAAAACTCCTCCATGATAAATTTTTTTTATATGTGGTTCAAGATCATGAATTTCATGCGGTTTTAATAATTGTTGTTCTGCACCTAATTCTTTTCTTATATTGATCTCCAATTCTCTGCTTTTTAAATCTTTATCTGTCCAAAAATAAATAATTCCTTTGCTTTCTACTAATCCCGAAACATCTATCTCCTGAAATAATTCATCATATGCTGGTATTGCCAAGTCTAAAATTTGATGCATATATTTTGCTGTATGCATCATGTTTTTTTTTTGTGCAATTTTTTATAAATTTTAAAAACCATGGAATCATCTTGGGTACG
The DNA here is from genome assembly GCA_000513075.1 of alpha proteobacterium SCGC AAA288-G21. GTDB lineage: Bacteria > Pseudomonadota > Alphaproteobacteria > Pelagibacterales > Pelagibacteraceae > AAA240-E13. Next base: position 2,957 of record AZYC01000030.1, read on the forward strand.
TAATTCCATTTTAATGCCAGCGGTCCCGTATTGCTTAGTAACATTGATGGTACATCTATTAAAATGTCTGGTCTATTCATAGGCACGGATGCATAAGGTGAGAAATGTCCTGCGTTTCCATAAGATGCCGAATTTTTTCCAGGTTCTTCTCGATCTATAAGGGTGACCCTAAAACCTTTTTTGACAAGAAAAAGTGAAATACAAACACCTTGTATCCCTGCACCAATAATACCAACGGAAAAACTTTTCGATTCCATGATCTGATACTCACATAGATTTGATTAAATTAAGTTATATTAGATTGGCAGCACCTAATTAGACAGCTTCTTCTTTATCAACTTCAACAAGTGTTGGTTTTCCAAACTCTGGCTTTGCCGCTATTTTCTCAATATCTTCGTCTTCTTCACCCCGGATATTATTTTTAGATTTATTTCCTTTTATATAACCATCAATTTCAGCACCTTCTTCAGTTTTTAGATGTAATTTGAATGAAATATCACCCTTAATTACTGAATTGCTTCCCAATGAAATTTCATCGGCAACTATTTGACCCTCGACATGACCATTGATAATTATTTTACTGACATGCAAATTACCTTTGACTGACCCGGTATCCAAAATAATCATTTCTTTGCCATAAACATTTCCATTTATTAATCCAGCAACATCCACTGCTCCGGAATAATGGAAATCACCTTCAATTTGCATAGTTTCCGCTACAAACGATCTGCCGCTTTGATTTAACAATGTGTCCGAGGATTTTTTTCTAAACATGAAATAATTAAATCACAAAAAAATTTAATTTAAAAGGAGAATCTGGTTAATAATTAACTGTTTTATGCGGTTTTTACGCAAACAATATTTTGTTTAATCTGAAATGGACCTACAAATTAGTTAGAAGATTTTTGTTAACATTAGGGTCCCAGGGTAAGTCCTTGGATAAAAAGAATTTATCAAGTCCTTATTTGAATTATTTTTAGCTATTTCTTCTTTGTGTTTAGAATTTTTACTTAAATCTATAACGTTCTCAATAATTGTTTTTCCTGTTCTTTTTTTGATCCCATAACTCACGGAATAGGAGAAAGCTGATTGATAAATGTTTCCACCGGCCACACCCGTGGCTGCTGGACCTATCAGAGCTAACACCTGAAAGCACCCATTTAAAAAAACAGTTGCAATTACTACAAAAATAACTTTTTTCATCTCCCTCTATACGTTTATAATAAATGCCTATATTTTTATATATAATAATCGATTTATATTGCAACTAATAATTGTAATAATAATGTTGAAATATGCATGATATTTAGAAATTTCCAAAGAGGTTTATTGTTTATTTTATTATCAGGTTTGTTCGCAATTGCATCTGAATCGAGTGAAAAACAGATTGAGACAAAACGTTCAGGTTACTGGACTTATTACTGTATTAATGATGAAAAACAAAGACAATGCAACATTGCCCGAAAAATAAATATTGAGGAAGAAAATGAAACTTTTTTAATTATATACGATGTCACTAAGGATATAAGTTCAAAAATAAAAGAAAGTTTAAACATCACTACTCCTCCTGCTCCCAGGGTGAATATAAAAAAACGATTAAAAATAAGTTTTGATAACAAGACAAATTTTACCAGATCATTTTTAAAATGTGAAAGCGATAGTTGCTTGGTAACGTTTAGAGGTGGCAAGATGCTCAAATACTCACTGAAAAACTTCAACGAAATAACAATTACTTTTTACAGTTCTGAAGATGAAGAACCAATTTCGCTTACTCTGCCAATCGATGGATTTACCGAGGCACTTAACAATGTAAATCAACAGTTAGAATCTTATTAATTTTAGGAAATTATCTCTTGGGAATAAATTTTACAACTCATCACAATGCTAAAACCAATCATGATAGATAATAAAGCAGAACCACCGTAAGACATAATAGGTAGTGGAGAGCCAACAATCGGTAGCAAACCCAAGACCATACTCATGTTGACTACGATATAAATAAACAACGCTGAACTAAAACCAAAACAATAGAACTTTGCAAAATAACTTTTTGATTGCTGGCCTACTCTTATAATTCTAAATAACATTACAAAATATAGCATCAATAAAATTGAAGAACCTAGGAATCCAAATTCCTCTGAAAATAAGGTAAATATAAAATCTGTATGTTTGTCTGGTAAGTATTCTAAGTAACTTTGGGTTCCTTTTAGATACCCCTTGCCAAATAATCCTCCTGACCCTACCGCTATTTTGGATTGAAGAATTTGATAACCAGCCCCTAAGGGATCCTTATCTGGATTAAAAAAAGTTAAAATTCTAAGCTTTTGATAAGGTTTTAAAATTGATATCACAAAAGGAGCACAAACTAACAAAGTTAAAATTGAATAAACAAAGTATCTAGCTCTAATACCTGCTAACCAGATTACAGTTAGGCCACTTGCTGCAATTAAAATTGAGGTGCCAAGATCAGGTTGGGCAATCACAAGATAAATTGGCAACGCTAATAAAATAACGGGGTAGATGATATTTTGTATTTTATGTATGTCTTGCGGTTGAATTCGATGATAAAATTTAGCAAAACAAACAATGATAGCAATTTTCATGAACTCCGATGGCTGTAAATTTAAAAAATATAAATCAATCCAACGTTGTGAACCTTTGGCCGAAACCCCAAACCACAGAACATAAATTAGCATGCCTAATACCAGAGTATAAAATGAGTAAGCTATTGTGTGCCAAAGCCCAATTCGTATAAAAGAAAGTATTATGAACAAAATAAAAAATAACGAAAATTTTAAAATATGACTAGTTGTATGATATCTAAATTGACCATCGTCGGTCGAATACATAGCAAAACAACTGATGATACCAATTAACAAAATAACTGCTAAGAGAATGTAATCAATCGATTTAATTTTTTCTAAAAATGTTTTTTTTTCGGAAAACGTATTGCTCGTTATCATTTTTAAATATCTGTTCTTCTTTCTTTTCTAACCTTTTCTCTTAGTTTGTGACGATCAATAATCACCTTAATTATCCTCTTAGCTAATGGAGCTGCCACTTTACCCCCGGATCCTCCGTGCTCAATTAAAACACTAATCGCATATCGAGGATCTTTGTATGGTGCAAAAGCAATAAATGTCGCATGGTCTCGATCTTCATAAGGTATATCTTCGGTATCTAACTCTAATTCACGTTGTTCCTCAGTAATTTTTTTAACCTGTGAAGTTCCTGTTTTGCCAGCGTATTGATATTTTTTTTTTTCGTATCTTGAAGCATAAGCCGTACCCATAAATTCATTACTTACCGCATACATTGCTTCGTTTACAAATTTAACATTCTCATAATTTCTGAATAAAGGTTTTAAATAGATAGGTTTAATTTTCGTTAAATCCTCTGATAACGGCAAAAGCTTTATGAATTCTTCATTAACATTTTTGACTTTTTTTTCTTTTAATCCTAGTTTAAATTTTTGC
>AZYC01000031.1 GCA_000513075.1 alpha proteobacterium SCGC AAA288-G21
TTAAATGGTCTTAGGCAGCAAGTAACTTTAAGAACTGATGGTGGTATAAAAACCGGCAGAGATGTGGTTATGGCCGCTATGATGGGAGCCGAAGAGTTTGGAATTGGTACAACTTCCTTGGTAGCAATGGGTTGTATTATGGTACGTCAATGTCATTCTAATACTTGTCCAGTTGGAGTTTGTACCCAAGATGAAGATTTAAGAAAAAAATTTATTGGAACACCAGACAAAGTCGTTAATTTATTTACCTTTATTGCTCAAGAAGTTAGAGAAATTCTAGCAGGGTTAGGTTTTAAAACCTTAAATGAAATTATTGGAAGAACTGACCTTTTAAAACAAATAAGTAGAGGAAAATCAAATTTAGATGATCTGGATCTTAGTCCGCTATTAGTCCAGGCAGATCCTGGAGAAAATAAAAGATATTGTATAACTCATTCAATAAATGAAGTCCCTCCTACACTGGATGAAAAAATTTATAAGGATATAAAAAATTCTATTGGCAAAGATAAATTAGAATCAAGTTATGAAATTAAAAACACTCACAGAGCTGTAGGAACACGGCTATCACATTACATCTTTAAAAAATTCGGAAAAGAAAATATTAAAGAAAATACCATTGAAATTAATTTATCAGGATCAGCTGGTCAGTCACTAGGGGCTTTTGGGATAAAAGGTTTGAAACTAATTGTAGCTGGTGATGCAAACGATTATGTTGGAAAGGGTCTTTCGGGAGCAACAATTGTTATCAAACCTCCATCAGATAGCAATTTGATTAGTGAAGATAATACAATCGTTGGTAATACTGTACTTTATGGAGCTATTTCAGGAAAACTTTTTGCAGCAGGACAATCGGGTGAAAGATTTGCAGTTAGAAATTCTGGTGCAGAGGCTGTAGTAGAAGGTTGCGACTCTAATGGATGTGAATATATGACTGGTGGAACTGTAGTTATTTTAGGCAAGGTAGGTGATAATTTTGGAGCTGGAATGACTGGAGGAATGGCTTTTACTTATGATCCTACTGATGAATTTGATAAATATGTTAATCCTGAATCAGTAATTTGGCAGAAGATCGAAAGTAAATATTGGATAGAATATTTGAAAGACATGATTATTGAACATTATGAAGAAACAAATTCTTCTCTTGCTAAGAGAATTTTAGACAATTTTGAATTAGAAAAAAACAGTTTTAAACAAATCTGTCCAATTGAAATGCTGGATAAACTTAAACATCCAATAACTACTAAATTTTCAGTTAAAACAGCCGTATAATACAATCTAATTCTTTGCAAATTTTTTTTAAATCATTCTTTTTTGATAAACTATGATTTCCGTTTTTGATTTTAATCAATTTTTTTTTTGCTTTTGGAAATATTTTTAAAATTTTTTTCGAAAACATCAATGGAACAACTTCATCTTTTAAACCGTGAAATAAAGTTATTGGAATATTTAAATTAATTTTTTTATTCAAAACTCTATTTTTTCTTCCATTCATTATCAGTTGTTTAGTGATAGGGTAAGTATATCCACTCTCTTCAAGATGATAAATTTTGTTAGTTATAATAATTTTTTTAATTTTTTTAGTAAATTTTTTCCAAATTAATTTTTCTAAAAATTCGGGAGCAGAGGATATTCCTATAAAACTTTTAATTTGTTTTTTAAAAACTGAAAACAAATTAAGAGCTATCCAACTTCCCATACTTGATCCAATAAATATTAATTTTTTCTTAGCTTTTATTTTTGCTTTGATGATTTGTTTAGCATCGTTGGACCATTTTGATATGTTTCCTTCAATAAATTTTATTAGGAACTATTCCAATAATTCCTGTTGGTTATATTCTTTATCAAAGTGGAATAATTAAGCATTTAAGAAACTTAGAAGTTATTGGCTGGATGAGTTTAATATTTGCTATCTTATTATACATTAGTGATAAATATAAAATCACAAAAAAAATTGATACAGAATTTACTAACAGCTCAGCAATCATCATTGGTTTATTTCAAATACTAGCTTTAATACCCGGAGTTAGTAGATCTGGTATTACAATAACTTCGGGAAGACTGTTAGGCTTTAGTAGATTTGACTCAGCTAAAATTTCGTTTTTCCTATCAATACCTACTTTGGGCGCAGCTAGTCTTTTGGGAATTTACAATATTTATAAAGAAGGTAGTACGGAACTCAATTTTTTAGCAATCATCGCTGTTATATTTTCTTTTATTTTTTCTTATTTTACAATCGCGTTTTTTCTAAATTTTATTAAAAAATTTAGTCTAAACATATTTATAATTTATAGAATATTACTATCTCTATTTATATTATCTGTAGTTTATTTATAGCTTATTTTTTTCATAAATTGGTGCTAGCTGGGATAATAGAACACCACCAAGTATTAGTGTGCAGCCTATAATATTATTTAAACCTAAAAGTTGATTTAAAATTATCCAAGCAGCAATTGCCGCAAAAACACCTTCTAGCGACATTACAATTGCAGCAGGTGCTGCTGAAATGTTTCTCTGACCGAAAAGTTGCAAAACAAAGGCGGCGCCTCCTGATAAAATTCCAGCATACAAAATTTCTATGGTTTCTAATTTAATTTTGGAAAAATCAATTTCTTCAAATATTATTACTAGTATCAAAGATAAAGTTGCTACTATTAGATTTTGTAGTAAAGCAATAGAAAAAGGTAGATCAAACTGTTCTATTATTTTCCCTATATAAATAATATGTAAAGCCCAAAATACAGCACCAATTAATACTAGACTATCACCAAATCTAACATTAACATCACTAATATCGCTTAAAAAATAACCTCCAAGAATACATGCTAATACAGATGGCCAGATAGACCAGTGTAATCTTTCAGAAAATAAAAAATAAACAATGATTGGAACCATTGGTACATAAAAGATTGTAAAAAAAGCAGAGTTTGCTACATCTGTATAAAGCAGTGAGACTTGCTGAAAGATACATCCTAAAAATAAGAACACACCAACAGGTACTATAAGTTTAATAAATTGATTTGTTTTAGCTTTTATTTGATTATTTATTTTTTTTTTTTCAAATAAAAAAACAAACGGTAAAACCGTTAAAAAACCAACAAAAAATCTAGTAGAGTTAAAAGTGAAAGGACCTATATGATCCATACCCATATCTTGAGCAATAAACGTCGTGCCCCAAATAAATGTACAAGTTACCAAACAGATAAACGATATTATCTTTTTCATAGAAAGGATTATTATATCGCTAGTTTATAAGCAAAATCTTTTCCGAGGCTTTCTCTTAAATGCTTACAAAATCTCGCTCCATCGGCTCCATCTATTATTCTATGATCATAGGATAAAGATAAGGGAAGCATTGTACGTGTTTCAAATTTACCACCAATAAAAACTTGTTTAACTTCTGATCTACCAACTCCAAGAATAGCTACTTCAGGCTGATTTATTATTGGTGTAAAAAAACTACCTCCAATTCCTCCTAAACTTGAAATGGTCATAGAGCCTCCAAAAAATTCTTTTTTATCAATTTTTAGATTTCTGCAAGCTTCACTCACTTTTTTTAAATCTGAGTTGATAGTATTTATATCTTTTTTATCTGCATCTCTAATTTTTGGAACCATGAGGCCATGGGGAGTATCTACTGCTATACCAATATGAAAATATTTTTTTAAAATCATTTTTTCGTTAGCAATATCTAAAGAAGAATTAAAAATTGGAAAATCAATTAGTGCTTTGACCAAGGCTCTTATAATAAATGATAAGGGTGTAGTTTTAACTATTTCACCAGTATGAATATCTCTTAGAGAATTTCTAAATTGTTCCATTTCAGTTATGTCTATCTCATCATGTTGCGTAACATGTGGAATTTCAGTCCAAGATTTTACCAAATGTGGACGTGCAATTTTTTTTATTCTAGGAATGGGTTGAATATCAACTTCTCCAAATTCGGAATGATCATATTTTTGAATTTCTTTAATTTCTTTTTCTGAAGTAATTTCTGGTACATTCTTGACAATTACTTTGGTAAAAGATTCTTTAATAAAAGATTTAACATCATCTTCTGAAACTCTACCAGCTCTTTGGGAACCTCTTATTTTTCCTATATTTGCACCTAGTTCTCGAGCAAATTTTCTTACTTTGGGACTGGCACTAATTATTAAAGATTTTTTTTCTGACATTTTTATAATAACGTTGGTATAGGCTTATTTTTATTAATCTTATATTTTTTCATTGCTCTAACTGCATCTTTTGATGCCATAAGCTGTTCTTTAGCTAAAGCGCTCAACGTATAAGCTACAATATGTTCTTTATCAATTTCAAAAAATTTTCTCAGTTTTTTTCTACTATCACTTCTTCCATATCCATCCGTTCCAAAAGAATAAAAAGGTTTTGAAATATAAGGTCTTACTTGATCAGAATAACTTCTAATATAATCAGAAGCAGCAATGATTATTCCTTCTCTTTTTCCCAAACATTTTTCTACATATGATTTTTCTGGTTTTTCTGTTGGATTAAGAAGGTTTTTTCTTTCTATCTCCATACCTTCTTTTCTTAACTCATTGAAACTTGTTACACTCCAAATGTCACTATCAATATTGTAATCTTTGCTTAGAATTTCTGCTGCTGCCAGCATCTCTCTTAAAATTGTTCCACATCCCAGCAACTGAATTTTTATTTTTCCTTTATTTTTAAATTCTTTAAATAAGTACATTCCCTTAAGTATGCCTTTTTGACAATCATATGGCATTTTTGGATGTTTGTAGTTTTCATTCATAACTGTAATGTAATAAAAAATATTTTCCTGATTATCATGCATTCGCTTTAGTCCTTCTCTTAAAATAATTGCCAATTCATAAGAAAATGTTGGGTCATAACTTACACAGTTTGGAATAGTTGAAGCTAATAAATGACTATGACCATCTTGATGCTGTAGTCCTTCGCCTGCAAGAGTGGTTCTACCTGATGTAGCTCCAATAAGAAATCCTCTCGTTTGTGCGTCTCCTGCTGCCCAAGCAAAATCCATTACTCTTTGAAAACCAAACATAGAATAAAAAAGATATATTGGTATCATT
>AZYC01000032.1 GCA_000513075.1 alpha proteobacterium SCGC AAA288-G21
CTAGTAAAGGAAGATATGCAGTGATGGCAATGGCCGACCTGGCTAAAAACCATGACCCAAGACCGGTGTCACTAAATGAAATTTCATTAAGACAGGGAATATCAATTTTTTATTTAGAACAACTATTTTTAAAATTAAAACAAAATAGATTAGTGCATAGTAGAAGAGGATCACATGGAGGATATGTCCTATCAAAAACTCCAGATCAAATAAAATTATCAAATATTATTTCTGCGGTTAATGAAGAAGTGAAAACATTAAAGTGTAATAAAAACTCAAAAAAAGGATGTAATGGAAAATTAGTTAAATGCATTACTCACAGTCTTTGGGAAGAATTAGGAGAACATATAAATTTATTTTTTGAACACAAAAGTTTGGAAGATGTTTTAAATATAGAAAAAAAATTTCAAAGAATAAAAAACTAAATGAAACAATCAACAATTAATCCATCAGAGGAATATAAATATGGTTTTACAACTGATATTGAAAGTATCAGAGCACCAAAAGGTCTAAACGAAGATGTAATTAAATTTATTTCCAATATTAAAAAAGAACCACATTGGATGTTAGAGTGGAGGTACAACGCGTATAGGTGATCCTTCAGGCAAAGAAGAGACAAGAAAAATTTTATCTGAAAAAGTAATAGAAAAAAATATAAAAAATATCGAAAAACTTTTTAAAATTTTTTTAAAAACGAAAAATAATAAAACAAAACCAATATTTGTTAATAATTACAAGTGGCTTGGAAAATTAAATTACATAAAATTCTTAAGAGAAATAGGAAAACATTTCACTATTAATAAGATGTTAAACTTTGACAGTGTTAAGATGCGATTAGAGAGAGAACAATCATTAAGTTATATGGAATTCAATTATATGATTTTACAAGCTTATGATTTTCTTGAACTTAACAAAAATACAAATTGTTTAATGCAAATTGGAGGATCAGATCAATGGGGTAATATTGTTAATGGAGTGGAATTAATTAAAAGACATTCTAATAAACAGGTCTTTGGACTAACTACTCCTCTCATCACCTTAGCTTCTGGCTCAAAAATGGGTAAAACAGAAAAGGGGGCTGTATGGTTAGACAAAAAACTTTTGCCGGCATATGACTACTGGCAATTTTGGAGAAATACTGATGACAGAGATGTTTTAAGATTTCTTCAAATGTTCACAGATCTGTCGCTAGAAAAAATAGAAGAACTAAAAAATAAAAATATTAATCAATTAAAAATAATATTAGCAAATGAAGCTACATCAATGTTACATGGTAAAGCTGCCACTGTAAAAGCTGAACAGACAGCTAAGGATACTTTTGAAAAAAAATCTGTTGGAAAAGATTTGCCAACTGTAATTCTTAAAAGAGAACAGGTAATTAATGGTATAAATATAATTGACCTAGTAACATCCGCTAATTTATCAAATTCTAAAAGCGAGGTTAGAAGAATGATTAAAAATAAAGGGATAAAAGTTAATAATGAAACTATTGAAAGCGATAAATTTAATATTTCAATAAATAATTTCGGTCAAGAAAACTTCCTTAAACTTTCACACGGGAAAAAAAACCACGTAATAATTAAAATAAATTAATTTTTGTTTTTTTCCTTAATATCTTTTATTTTTTCAAGTGTTCTGGTAACAAACCTTGGTGTTAGAGTTTTAATTGGATTTACTGTGGTTTTGATGTCTTTTGGTGGACCTTTCATTTTAAAACTAACTCCAAAAACACCTTCTCCAACCTTACTTCCAATTAAAATCTTCCCAACCACAGGTATCCAACCAATTACCTTATTGACTGTCCTTGCAGGAACTAAAGTTCCTTTTAAACTAACTAATTCTTTTTTTACTATATACCCCTCCATTAATAAGGATATGGCTGGACCAATTGCGTAAAATTCCTCAATATTAATTACATTTTTTTCAGATTTTTTAGAATTAAAGTCCATTTCTAGCTCACCAAACCTAATGCCTTCTCCAGTTAAAGTATCAGCAATTCCTTGCAAAGAAGCTAGTGTAAGAAGTTGAGTTAATGCTGGTACTTTTGAAACCTTAAAATTTGAAATTTTTAATTTTGAATTTGAACCTTTATCATCATAAGTAGATTCATACTCTAATTTTCCACCTTTAAATCCTTTTATAAATTTATAGCTACTGATAAATGGTTCTGCTCTATCAGAATATAATTGAAATACTTTTGTTTTGCTATCACCTGATGGTGACATCGAAATATCTAAAAATTCATTATCAGAAAATTCTCCTTTGGCAGTAAATTTTTCATGTTTTCCTTTTTTTATGTTTGAAATCATAGAAAATTTTAATAAATTAATTTGCTTATCAGTTATTACTTCTTGAAAATTAGCTAACATTTCACCATTAAATTTTCTACTTAATGAGTTTCTTTTGTTTTCTTTATTAAGAGATAATAACAAAGGTCTTGCATCATAAATTTTTCCTTGTATTTTTATTTTTTTATCTTTTGTCACTTTAAAATCATTATTTACTAACTTGTCGTGAGTAGTTCGAACAGTTAATTCTTTTAAATTATTCACCTGATTTTTTTCATTGAATTCTATATTTTTTATTAAAATTAAATTATTAGATTCTTTAAATTCAATAACATCAAAATTATATCCTTCGTTCTTTTTACGATTTCCTTTAAATTTCATACTGGCTTGATTGTTAATTTCTTTTTTATAATTAAGACTTGGCAATTTAATAATTGAAGAGTTAATATTTATTTTGGTATCAAAGATTGTATTATTTTTTTTCTTATCAAAAATTACTTTTGATTGAAAATTTTCATATTCATTTGTTAAATTAATTAAACCTTTTAATTCAATATCCTGCTTATTACTATCTAATGAAAATTTAATTTCAGAATCTACAATTTGAAAAGAATCGTTGTAATTAGTAAATATTTCTTTTAGTTTTGAGGTATCTATTTTGTGTTGTATATTCAATAAATGAATCTTTCCATCTCCATTGGCTTTTAAATTTCTTATCTTTATATATTTTTCCAATTGAAAACTTAAAGAACTTTTTAGATCAAAAGAAATTTCGGATTTATCTACCTTAGTTTCGAGAAGATTAATTTGAAACAAATCAAGAGTACTTTGAATATTTTTTAAATTTGCTCTTGAGACTAAATTTGCTTTTACATTTAAATTTTTATTTTCTTTATTGATTTCAAATTCACTATTTGCTAAATCAATGTCATTAATGTTTCCCTTTACTATGTAAACACTATAATTATCTTTGAATAATTCAAATTTCGCATTGGCCTTGTTTACATAGAATTTCTTAAGTATTTTTGCGTCAAAATTAAATACTGAACCTGTAATTTTGTAATCATCTTTAATTTTGCCTGTAGTGTCGAAATTAACTTTTAATTTTCCTTCTATTTGCCCTTTATTAAACATTTTTTTTGCAATAAATAAAAAAGGCGATGGTTTAACTTGATTAGTTAATTCAATGAGTTTTTTTATATCTGTCTTAACCAACCCAACTTCTCCACGTTGTAATGCAAATTCATTTTTTAAAAAGGATTTAACAGATATATTTAAATTTAACTTACTTAGATAGGTTGATGTATTATTAAAATTAATTTTTGGTTTTGTAACTTTAACTTTTAATTCTAATTTTTTTAAATCTAGTAAAATATTTGTTTTTTGAAATTCTAAATCAAAGTTGGGATTAATAGTTTTAACTTTGTTTTGAATAGTTTGGTTAAAATAATCTGTTTCCAGACCATAAAATGATAAATAAAATAAAGTAAAAACTGTAATAACTACCAGTATTAAAAATATTCTTATAGTCCACCTAATCATTTACTTATTTTTCCCTTTTGATCTAAATAAAGAATTTTCAAGAAACCCATCGATGTTACCATTTAAAACACTATCAGGATTTGTACTCTCATAATTATTTCTTAAATCTTTTACCAATCGATAGGGTTGTAATACATAAGATCTTATTTGGTGACCCCAACCTATGTCTGTTTTACTATCTTCCAAACTCTTTACGCTCTCATCTTTTTTTTTTAATTCATGCTCGTATAACCGAGCTTTTA
>AZYC01000033.1 GCA_000513075.1 alpha proteobacterium SCGC AAA288-G21
AAATGATAGCTTAACATATCGATAAACATTATGCAGCTAGCAAGATTTTTAACTAAACTTTTCAAAGAAGGAGGACTTGTATTAATTGATGCAAATTCTAAAAAATACGTTATTGGAAATCCTAAAAAAGAAAATCCTCTAACGTTAAAATTATTAGATAAATCACTACATTATAAACTTTTATTTTATCCTGATCTTTATTTTGGAGAAGCTTACTCAGATGGATCTCTTACTATTGAAAATGGAACTCTTACAGAATTTTTAAACATGGCTTTACAAAATATTGGAAGAAAAGAAACTAATTTTTTTAGTGATTTCTTAAACAAAATTAGGGGGTCATACAGATATTTAACGAATTTTAATTTTATAAAAAAATCAAAAATGAATATTGCTCGTCATTATGATATTTCCGATGATTTGTACGATTTATTTTTAGATTCAAAACGTCAATATTCCTGTGCTTATTTTAAAAATGAAAATGATTCACTCGAAACAGCACAAAATAATAAAATAAATCACATCATAAAAAAATTAAATTTAAAACCTAATCAAAAAGTATTAGACATAGGTTCTGGTTGGGGTTCTTTGGCAATAGAGATTGCAAAAAAAACGCAATGCCAGGTTGTGGGTATCACCTTGTCCGAGAGTCAATTTGAATATAGCAAAAAAAAAGCAAAGCAAATGAATATGGGAAATCAGGTTGAATTTAGATTGTGTGACTATAGAGAAGTTAAAGAAAAATTTGATCGAATTATTTCTGTTGGAATGTTTGAACACGTGGGCAGAAAATTTTACAGAACTTTTTTTAATAAAATACAAGCAATTTTAAAGAATGACGGAATAGCTCTTCTCCATACCATAGGTTCTGTCAATCCACCTAGGCAACCTCAGCCATGGATAACTCGATATATATTTCCCGGAGGTTATACGCCAAGCTTAAGTCAGGTAACAGTTCCTGTTGAAAAATCAGGATTAATTTTGACCGATTTAGAAATTTTAAGAATGCATTATTCACATACACTTCGTCATTGGAAAGAACGTTTTATAAAAAATAAAGATAAAGCTATAAAAATGTTTGATGAAAAATTCTTTAGAATGTGGGAATTTTATTTAACTTCTTGTGAAACCGCTTTTCATTGGGGAGACCAGGTTGTTTTCCAATTGCAACTAACAAAAGAACTTCATACTGCGCCAAGCACAAGAGACTATATTTATCAATAACTTATTGATAATTGTTCATTATTGACCAAATCCATGAAAAAAAAAAGAAATAAAAAGTTTTCAAAAAGATCAAAAATTTTGAAAAAAAAATCTAAAATAATAAAAAGAAATAAATTAAGAAAAATTAAGAAAAGAAGCCTTAAAAGAAAAAAAAGAAGATCAAGAAAGATTGAAAAAAGAAACTTTAAAAGAAAAAAAAGAAGATCAAGAAAGATTAAGAGAATTGCCTTTAAAATTAAGCAAAAAAAAATAATACTTCATAATTTTACTAAACAAATCAATCAGTTAAAAAAACTAAGTTTTCGGAAAGTAATGGGTTTTATTTTTAAACCACTCATAAAATCCTTTGAAAATTATAGGCAAAAAAAGAAAATAGAAAAATTAAAAAAAATTGAAAAAGAAAGGAAAGAAAAAGAAAGAAAAATTAAATTAGAAGAACAGCTGAGACGAAATCTTAAGGAACAGGAATTGAGACAAGAAATTAGAATCGAAAGAGAAAGAAAAAAAGACATTAAGAGCTTTTTAAGAAAGGAACAAGCTGAAATCAGAAAAGAACAAGCTGAACGACAGAGAAAATTTTTATTTGAATTAAAATTAGAAAAACAGGTTGAAAATTTTAAGAAAAGAGAAATAAAAGAACTACAAAATTTGGAACGAATTGTTCTCAAAGAGGAAAGATCTGATTATGATGGACTTCAAGCACGTATAGAAAAACTTAAAGAAAAATATAGAGCTATTCGAGATCAGAAAATTAAGGAAAGAGTAGAAGCCTTGGGAGTGGAAGTACAACAGGGAGATGATAGAGAAGCTTTATTAGAAAAGGAAAAACAATATACTTTAGAACGACAAAAAATTGAAAATTGTTTAGAAAGCTTTTATCGGTCTTCGGTAAGCTTATGCTTTCAAATTAATAAACGGTATATTCCTAAACATCGTTCTATACTCAGGGTAATTGATTTACGCTTTGAACAAAGTGAAATTTATATTCGCTGGGACGATGCATCCGAGAAAGATTGGTTACTTCTAATCTATATAAAAAATAATTCACCTGAAGAAGGTATTGTTATTGAAGATAAGACGGATCCAGAAAAAAATATTTCACAAGAGTTTAAAACCACTGAAATTTTTAGAGCTTCTGATATGATGGTAGACTCTCTAGTAGGATTATTGGAAAGAGAACGAAAACAAAAAGCTAGCTAATTTTGGTTATCATTTATTTTTCACTCTTGCAGAATATCAAAGGATTTTTTAGTGTATTCTTGTTGATAATCTTCAATTTTGACACTTTTCACTTTTGATGAAGTGGGACCCTTTCTACAAAGCCTCACTACATCATCCACATCTTTTTCATGTCCTAGCAATAATGCCTCTACTTTATCTTCAGTTCTGTTTTTAGCAAAACCATGTATATTTCTTTTCTCAGCTTCCATCTTTAACCACCATCTAAAACCAACTCCGGTGACAGTTCCTGTAACTATGATACGTATTCTTTTCAAATTTTATTTTACGCTAGCTTCATTTAAGAGTGGCACAAATTTTACATCTAGTAATTCTTTTTGTTCAAAATTTCCATTTTTTTTTGTGACCAATAGTAATTTTTGATTTCCTGCATCGTATTTTTTTGGCATAATTAGGCGACTATTAGATTTTAAGCTTTCCAATAACTTTATCGGCACAACTTCCGAAGCCGCACCAATGATAATTGCATCAATTAATACAAGTCCTCCTTCTTTGAAAAGTTTAGTTAAAAATCTTGCTAGCTGCATAATGTTTATCGATATGTTAAGCTATCATTTTACCTTCGGGAATAAAACCCAAGCTTTTTAACTCAGATAACAGTTCTACGCGATCCTTTTTATTTAAAAGCATAAGGGGTGGCAATAATTTATTATAAATTAAATTTTCGTTTAATTTAAAGCTATGCAAAGCAGAGATTAGGTTGTGTTTATCAAATGCTTTTCTTATCGCACAAAGTTTTTCATTAACAGTTTGAGGTTTTTTATTTATAAAATCATCATAGACTTTTCGAGCTATTGGAGCAGTAACATTGCAAACTGCAGAAATAATTCCATTGCAACCTAATTCTAGCCCCTTTAACAGTTTAGTTTCTGATCCAGGAAAAATTGAAAAGTTATTTATTTTTAATTTTTCATATAAATTATAAGTAGAATCTTTAACTCCCACAATTTGAATGGGAAAATCTTTTGCCAGTTGCTCTACTACATCAATGCTAAAAGCATAGCCACAGAGCTTTTCAAAATTGTAAAGTATGATTTTACAATCTGAAACTTTATCAATTATTTTTGAATAGTAAGTGTAGGCACCTTCGTCTCCATATTTATAATATGCTGGGGGCATAAGTAAAAATAGATTAAAACCATTTTTTTTTGAATGTTTCATTATATTGATAGTCTCTGATAGAGAATTGTTACCAGTTCCAATAATAAAATTGTTTCTCTGAGGACTGTTACTTAAGTGTTCAATTAATTCTATTTTTTCTTTGACCGAGATAAGTTGAGCCTGGCCAGTACTACCTAACATGGCTACCCCATGGCAGCCTTTGTTAATTAAGTTTTCTGCATGTTTTTTTGTTTGTTCTAAATTTAAAGAATAATCTTCCTTAAAAATAGACATGGATGCTGCATAAATTCCTTTAATAGATGACATGATTTAATCACTCTTTTTTTATAAAGTTAATATAATTACTTTAAAAATGAAAGTTTTAGTTATTCAAAATCGAATGGGTATTGGAGATTTAATCATTTTTCTTCCATACATATACGGTATCTCTAAAGAATTAAATACCCCCATAA
>AZYC01000034.1 GCA_000513075.1 alpha proteobacterium SCGC AAA288-G21
TTTTTAAAATAGAATCCTTTAAACCTCTAGATTTTAATGTTTTTCCAATTTTACTAATCAATATTAATTTTATTTTTGAGTCAGTTTTTTTTTTATCAGATTTCATAAATTGAATTATATTTTTCACATCTTTTTTTGTAAAATAATCATTGATTTTACTTGGTAAATTTAATAAAGAGTAATGTTCTTTAATTAGGTTAAAATCTTTACTTTTCAATATTTTATTTCTAAAAGAAAATTCAGCGGCACATATCATACCTAGGAGTACGGATTCACCATGATTTATTTTATTAGAAAAATTAGTTGTGGCTTCAAAAGCATGGCCAAATGTATGACCAAAATTTAAAATCATTCTCAAGTCTTTTTCAGTTTCATCTTTTTCGACTATCTTAGCTTTGATTTTACAACTTTTATGAATTGCCTTTTGAATAACTATTTTGTTGTTTAAATTAATTATTTTTTCTCCATTCTTTTGTAGCCAAAAGAAAAATTTTTTATCCAAAATCAAAGCATGTTTTAAAATTTCTGCGTATCCACAAACCATCTCTTTTTTTGGTAATGAATTTAATACGGTCGTATCAGATATAACCATTTCTGGTTGATAAAAAGTGCCGATTAAATTTTTTCCATATCTCGTATTTACTCCAGTCTTGCCTCCGATAGATGCATCTACCTGAGATAATAGAGTTGTTGGGACATTAATAAATTTTATACCTCTTTTGACTAAGTTTGCAGTTAAACCTGCTATGTCGCCCAATACTCCGCCTCCAAGGGCAATTAGGCAATCATTTCGATGAAATTTTTTTTTTAACAGTTTATTAATTAATTTACTGACAGTTCCAAAGTTCTTTGTTTTTTCATTAGTATTTAATTTAATGTAAAAACTATTAAAATTTTTTATTGAATTCTTAACTTGTACTAAGATTTTTTTTGGAACTCTGCTATCTATGATTAATGCAATTTTTTTGCAATTTGGAATTCGTGTATTTATTAGATTTCCAGTTTTGCCCAAGATGTTTTCTCCAATTATTATTGGATAATTTTTATTTTTGGTCTTAACAATAATTCTAGATTCCTTCATACAATTTAATAATTTTATTACTTATTTGATTTATATTAAGATTATCACAATTAATTTCATGATCAGCTAAAGAATAAATTTTTTTCCTTTCAAAAAATATTTTGCCTAGGTTGTTCTGGTTATCATTATTAGCCAAGGGTCTTATTTTGCTATTTTTTAATCTCTTGTAAATTGTTTTTAAATTAACATTTAGCCACATAGAAATACATTCTGATAAAACTTTTTCTCTGATTTTATCGTTTATGAATGCTCCTCCGCCCAGTGATATTATGGATCTTTTTTTATTTAAATATTTCATCGTGACAAGTTCCTCTTCCTTTCTAAAATAAATTTCTCCTTTTGTTTTAAATATTTCAGTAATTTTCATTTCATTCTTTTTTTCAACAAGTTTATCAATATCAAAAAAATTAATTTTTAATCTTTTTGCCACATATTTTCCAATTCTGGTTTTGCCAACGCCCATCATTCCCAGTAAAACAAGGTTTTTTTTACTCTCCATGTTCTAAGAATTTAAGTTTGATTTATCACAATTATGTCCTAATTATTCTGTCGAATACAAATAAAAATAATATATGCAATTTTATCGAAAAACAAGAAAAGGGTTTGGTAGAACGCTACTAAAGCCGTTAGCTAAAATTTTTATTTGCATCATAATATTAATGGCAATTATTTTTTTAATTAGCAGCTTAGATCTTCCAGCACCCAATAAAATTATCAAACAAAAAATTCCTGATGAAAAATTCAAAGTTATTAAATAGTTTAATATTTCAATTATTGCTAACAATAGTCTTTTCAACACAATTAATAGCAGCTGAATCGATTGATATTTGGAAAGGTAGTTCTGAAATAAAGATAGAATCGGCTGAGTCAAACCAAATAAATCCAGATGATGAAAAAAAACCATTATTTGAAGAAAGACAAATTGTTAAAACTAATATTTTTCAGGAGCATAATGAAGACCTAGATTTTAATAAAGTGTATGGTCTTTTTGATCCCGAAGAAAATAACTTATCTTTAGAAATTTGGATTGAATCGGACGGCAAGATATTGTTGGAACAATTAAAAAGAATAGAAACAATTAATCTTTCCAAAGATTCAGAAGAATTATTAATCAAAATTTTATTTACAAATTCATATTTGCCAGTCAAAAATATAAATTCATCTGATTTTTTAGACTACAAACTAGAATGGTTAATAAAAAAGGACAAAGCTAATATCATAGAAGAATTTTTGTCTAAAAATCCCGATATAGAAAATAATACAAATTTATTAAAATATTTAATTGATAAAGATTTATCGGAAGCAGACATTAATGAAGCATGTGAAAAAATTAAATTTTTTAATAAAGGCACAAATGATGATTATTTACAAAAATTTAAAATCTATTGCCTTATTAATGGAAACAATCTTGCGGAAGCTCAATTACAATATGATTTACTAAATGAAAAAGGATCTATAGATAACTTTTATAATAAAAAAATTAATTATTTATTAGGTTACGCTGAAGAAGTGGATAGCGAAGTTTCAGATAAGAATTTATTAAATTTTTATTTGTCCCATGTCGCTAATAGTGATTTTCAATATGACCCTTCAATGAAAACAAGTAAATATATTTGGAAATATTTATCTTCTTCTAATTTACTTGTTGATCCAAATTCTATTGATTTAGAAGATGAAACTAAGTTTAACTTGTACGAATGGGCTGCAAATAACAATTTATATAATAAAAAAGAACTATTTAATATTTATGGAAAATTTTTATTTAATTTTGATCAATTCTTAAATGCAGAGGAAATATATGAAACTCTTCCACCTTATAAAGCTAGAGCATTAATTTATCAAACAGCATCACTTTCTGATAATTTAGAAAAAAAACTCAATTTGCTAGTTTTATTAAATGATTTGTTTAAAAAAGACGATATTGAAAACGCTTTCTCTGAAGAATTATCTTCAATCTTGTTAAGTATAGAAGAAGAAGATGTTCCATCGAAATATCTTGGTTTTTATCAAATTAAGATTAATTTACCAACAGAAGAAGAGGACTTTGGAAAAATAAAATTTGATAACAAAATTTTACATAAATCAAAGCTACTTAAATATTTCATAGAAGATAACTATACCGTTGAAAAATTAGAAAATGATTTAATTAGTATTTATAAAAAAATCAGAAAAGATAAAAAATATTACTTTTCAGCCAAAGATGTAATTTTGTTAGATTCGTTAAAAGCTGATGGAGTAAAGTTACCTAAAAAATTAGAAAAACAATATTCAAATAATAAATTAACTATACCCAAAGGACTGATTGATTTGTCAGATCAGGGTCAAATAGGACTAGTTTTACTAAAGATTATTGAAATTATAGGAGAGGATCAATTAGAAGATCTAGATCCTGAAACTTTATACTTTATTACCGCAACATTAAATAAATTAGATTTAAAGAAAATAAGAAATAATATTATTATCAAAATTTTACCTTACAGAGTTTGATTAGTATCTAGAATAATAAAAAATTATATGTAAAGAATGGATACTTCTGCCTATTTCATCTCTTAAGATACCATGTATTTTTCTGTTTGCTTCAATAGAACTAATTTTTTTTAATTCTGATGA
>AZYC01000035.1 GCA_000513075.1 alpha proteobacterium SCGC AAA288-G21
TTAAGTTTGGGCTATTCTTTTTTAAGTTTTTTTATAATAGCTTTAATTGGTTCTTTCATTTCTTTTATTATCTTCGGTTATTTTTCTTTAAAATTTTATTATAAATTAAAATAATTTATGACACTTGTTAAAAAAATTTTAGCCTTGATGAGGTACAAACTTTGGTTTAAAGGCTTGTTAAATGGAATACCTGCTACAATTGAATTAGAGAAATTACTTAAAGATATCAAAGTTCCTGAAACGATCATTGATATAGGATCAAATAAAGGTCAATTTATTCTATTAATGGAAGAACTTTTTCCTAATAAGATGGTCTATTCCTTTGAACCAATAATAGAAATGCTTAACAGGCAAAAAAAATTTTTCAAATATAAAAAAAATATTATTTATTATAATTTAGCTCTTGGTAGTTCAATTTCTACAAAAGATTTATTGATTACCAATAGGATGGATAGCTCTTCGTTTTTAAATATTACAAAAGAAAAAAATGATAGTAAAAAATATTTAATTAAAGAAAAAAGAAATATTACCATCAGTACTCTGGATCATATTTTAATTAAAGAAAAAATGGTTCATCCAATTTTTGTTAAAATAGATGTCCAGGGATATGAATTAAATGTTTTAAAGGGTTCAAGTGAGTTGTTAAAGAAAATTGATTATCTATTAATAGAAGTTTCAAAAAATGAAATGTATCAAAATCAACCAACAGAAAAAATAATTATTGAATATCTAAAAGGTTTAAATTTTAATATTTTTAAAGCTAACGATTGGCTCACTATTAAGAATACAAATTTTAATCAAAGAGATATTCTTTTTTATAAAATCAATGAAAAAATTTAAATATTTACTCTCTAATTCAAGAAAATTCCATCATGTCGAGGTTGCAAAAATTTTATATCAACGTGGACAATTAACCAAACTAATATGTGGTAGCCCATGGTTTAAATTAAAAGGTGAGGGAATTCCAAAAAATTTAATTGATTCACGAAGTTTTTTAAATATTTTATTATATTTTATACCCAAGAGTGAAAAATTAAAATTTTTAATTGATTGTTTAAAAATATTAAACCATAAAAATATAGATAAACACGCAAGTAAATTTATCAATGATGCTGATATTTTTTTAGGTCTATCTTGCACCGGTCTAGAAACAGGAAAATTGGCAAAAAAGCAAAATAAAATTTATATATGTGAAAGATCTTCATCACATATAGTTTTTCAACAAAAAATTATGGAAGAGGAGTATAAAACACTTGGATTGAGCTATAAACCTATTAATAAATGGTTCATTGAAAGAGAGTTAGAAGAATATGAAAATTCAGACTTTGTTTTGGTTCCATCTAAATTTGTAGAAAATACTTTTATTAAACACAAAGTTTATAAATCAAAAGTAATTAATTTTGGATCTTATCAAAATAAATTTTTTCCAATCAAAAATTTTAAAAAAAATATAGAAGATTTTAATGTTTTATTTGTTGGTCAGCTCTCTGTAAGAAAGGGTTTACACTATTTAATTGATGGATTCAAAAAATTAAATCATCCAAAAAAAAAGTTACATTTAGTTGGGCCGGAATCTCTTAATAAATTCTTTTTTAGAAATTTGATTAAAAAAAATAATAATAATGATATATTTATTTATGGACCAATAAGACAACCTAAATTGAATCAATTTTTCAATAAAGCAGATGTATTAGTGCTACCAAGTTTGGAAGAAGGAATGGCAACGGTAACTTTACAAGCTAGCTCCGCAGGTTGTCCGTTGATAGTATCCGAAAATACTGGTGCGGCGGAATTTGTAAATAACAATAAATGTGGCTATGTAATTCCAATACGAGACTCCCAAGCAATTACAGATAAGCTTAGTTCATTGGCCGATAATAAAAATTTATTAAATGAATTCTCAAATAATGCTTTAAAATTTTCCAGTAATTACACCTGGGAAAATTATATTGATGAGCTTGATTTAATTACCGAAAATTTTATAAAAAAACTTTAACTATGAAAATATTACTTATTGGACCAAAAAAGGCTTCTCATGGTAGAAATTATAGAACCTCTGCATATTTTCAATATTTAGCTTTAAAAAAAATTTATAAAAAGGTTGATATAATTAATTTTGATTATTTTTTTCCTCTACCAATTTTAACTAGAAGAATTTTTTACCACATATCAGCAAAAATATTTGAGCCATTTTTAAACAATTATATTTCATCAAGAATTAAGAAAAATTATGATTTAATATATGTAACCAATAGTTCTGCCGCTTATATTGGAAAGAAATTAATTACTAAGCTTAAAAAAAAAACGAAAAAAATTATTCTTTTTTTAGAGGATAATGCATTTTCCAAAAGAGATAAAAATAGATTTCAATTATATAGATCCGCTGCTCCACATTATGATTTAACTGTAACTTTCCATAAATCTAGAATAACAATGGGAAAAAAATACGGACTCAAAAAAACTTTATTAGTATTACCAACGTATCAAAAAAATGTTCATTGCAAGCATAAAATATCAAA
Source organism: alpha proteobacterium SCGC AAA288-G21 (assembly GCA_000513075.1). GTDB lineage: Bacteria > Pseudomonadota > Alphaproteobacteria > Pelagibacterales > Pelagibacteraceae > AAA240-E13. Next base: position 2,520 of record AZYC01000035.1, read on the forward strand.
TAAAGAAAATAAAATTTTATCTAGTAATGTTATTTTTATAGGCACTTGGTTTCCAGAAAGAGGAATTTTTTTTAAAAAATTGATAGATCTTGGACTCGATATAAAAATTTATGGAAATAGATGGAAGAAAGATCCAGACTATTCTTTAATTAAATCAAAAATTACTTTAGGTCATGTCCATGATCCATTGTATTCAAAATTAATACAGTGTTCAAAAATTTCTCTATGTCTACCATCTTTGGGAAATGTAGACGGGTTAACTAGAAGATCAATCGAAATACCTGCAATTGGTACATTATTATGTGCCACAAGAACACCGGAACATAAAAATTTATTTATAGAAAATAGGGAGGCAATTTTTTTTAATGATGCTAAAGAATGTTATAAAAAATGCGTTACCCTGTTAAAAAATGAAAAAAAAATAAAGCAAATTGCTAATAATGGTTATGTCAAGGTTACAAAAGTATTAAAACCTGACTATTTATCAACAATTAAAGCTATTATGAAAAAAGTTAATTAGATGTAATATTTTTAATAACAACGATATGACTAAATTTTTTATCATTTTATTTAAATATTTAAAATCAATATCAAAAAAAATATTATTTTTTTTATTTCCAAAATCGTACTCTAATAGGGTATGGAATTATTTAAAAAAAATTTATCATTATTTTTTTTCATGGGAAACAAGGAGTTTATTTGAAGGTGGAGGAGAAACAGCTAAAGCTCAAAATAGAAGAAAAAAAGAAGATTTTTTTAAAAATTACTTTTCAGGATATGGATTGGATCTCGGTTATGGTGGTGACAAAGTAGTGCCCAATTGTTATGGATGGGATAAAGAAGACGGAGATGCACAATATCTCAATACAATTATTGATAATAAATATGATTTTGTTTATTCATCACATTGCCTTGAACACATGATTGATGTTGAAATATCGCTTAAGAATTGGATAAGGGTTTTAAAACAAGGGGGACGTTTAATATTATATATTCCAGATAGAGATTTATATGAAAAAAAAA
>AZYC01000036.1 GCA_000513075.1 alpha proteobacterium SCGC AAA288-G21
AGAAGATAGCGAACTACCATATTTCAAAAAATACTTTGAATAGATTCAAGCAAGTTTGCAATAAAGAAGCAAGAAACTTAGTAAAATCATTTATGGTTGAGTAAAGTTTATTATGTAATATTTTAAAATAACTTTATAAGGTTAATTAATGAAAATATTTATCAAAAAAATTTTGAAACACTTAATTGGGAAAAAATTATTAAATAAAATTTTCTATGAAAATGTTCCTACTTTAAAATCAAAAGATTTTAAAAAATGGTGGGTCTCTTATAGAGATAACACGAACATAGATAACGATTTAAAATCAATGGTGAATGATCTTATTTTAACAGATACCTTTAATAATTATTCACCTTTATGGAATGCTGTATCAAAAGATCATATAAAACTTTTAAGTGAAAAGGGTATAGATAATTTTAAACAAACAATAGAAAAACTTCATTATTGGGGTGAAGGAACGGTATATTCTCAATTACTAGAACCAATATATGATGATGAAATTTTAATTTCCTATGAAAATAGTGAATTATCAAAAAAGCATGATTTTTGTGAAATTGAAGAGTCAAAAGAATATAATAAATCCAATTTAATACTTTTAAATTATCTCATAAATAATAATTATCAAAAATATTTAGATAAACTTGACGAATCTAGTTTTGGTAATCCGATAGTTTTTAATTACAAAAATAAATTGTATTCTTTTGGATTGTTAAATTCTATTTTAGAGATTGATACATTAGAAAAAAATATAAACTTAAATGAATTTAATTCAATATTAGAAGTAGGCGCAGGTTCTGGCAGAACTTGCTCTTCTCTCTTGAAATTAAGAGATAACTTAAATTATACTATTGTTGATATACCTCCGGCTTTATTTATCTCTCAATCAAATTTGATTAATATTTTTAATAATAAAAAAATATTTAAATATAGATATTTTAATAAGTTTAGTGAAATTGAAAAAGATTTTATTTCAAGTGATATTAAATTTTTATCACCCGATCAATTAAAGTTTATTCCAGAAAAGTTTTTTGATTTAAGTATTGCAATTGACTGTTTACATGAAATGAAGAAAATTCAAGTCGAATGGTATTTCGATAAATTTGATAGGCTTTCAAAAAATTTATTTTTTAAATGTCAAAATAACCAGTGGGCAATTTTTGAGAAAAATAAATATAATATAGATAGCTATCCTATAAAAAATAATTGGTTAAAAATAGTTCATGAAAAATGCTTTATTCCAAACGGTTACTTTCAAGCGATATATAAGATTAATTAAATATTTCCTTTTTAAGAATTCAGATATTATACAATTTTGCGTTAAGCATGAAAAAATGTAAATTAACCAATTGGGGAGATTATCCAACGAGAAGGTTTGGGATATTTAGTTTTTTAAATATCGTAACTTATCTAATGTCTCAGAAATTTCATTTTTTATATCTGAATTAAATTTAAAATTAGTATTCAAAAATTTTTTATTTGAAACCTCAAATGTATGTTGGTTCATAATTTCATGTTCCACAAATTTTATTGTAACTTCTAGTTTTTGTTTTATTATTTCGATAATTTCTCTAACCTTCATATTATGAGATACTAGATTAAACGTTTCATTATTAATTAAATTATGTTTTACAATATGGCATATTGCCAAATTTAAATCAGATAGTCCCAAATAGGGTTTTTTTTGTTCATATGCTGTTTTCCATATAGTCAACGGTTCACCAATAGATGCCTGATAGCAAAATTTGTTAACAGCTGTATGAAATCTTATTCCAGGAGCAAAACCATAAATTGTTCCAAGTCTTAAAATTAAATATTTTTTTTTAATTTTGTTAAAGGCAGTTTTAATTAATTTTTCTTCTTCAAGTTTAACATCTGCATAGGGGCTTTGAGGATTTAATTCACTTTCACTACAATTTTCATCGACAAGATCAGATTGGGAACCATAAACACTTGTAGTTGAAGCACATAATAGTTTTGAATTATTATTATTTACATATTCAATAATTTTTTTTGTTGAATTAAGATTATTCGAATAAAATTCATCTTTAAATTTTGCGCTTTGTGCAGCATCTGTTTTGGCAGCAAGATGTATTGTCAAATCTGAATCAGGAATATCTGCAATAGAACATTTGGTTAAATCAAGATGTAAAAATTTATAATTGCTTTCTTCAGGAAGTGAAAAAAGTGAACAATACCTGTTGGTAGACATATTATCCAAAATATATATTTTTATATTTGGCAACAATATGTGTAAATTTCTTATGAGATATGAACCTATATGTCCAGTTCCACCAGTAATAAGAATGCTTTTCATATATCTTTTAAAAAAATTTAATTAAACTTTAACATCTTGTTGTTGATTGCTAAATCACTGTTTTTTTTATTCAATTTTTCTAATTTTTCATACCAATCTAAAGTTATAGTTTCAGGAGTGAGATCAATTTTACCTTTTTCTAAATTATCAACTATTTCTTTTATTCCATCGTATGGCGTAAATTTAGTATTAAAACCGATTTTTTTTATTTTTTCAAATGAAACAAAATAAGACCTAGTATCTTTGGACCCATACCAATTAATTTTTAATGAATTGTTAAAATATTTTTGAAATTCATTAGCCAAATCCTTAATCGTAAAATTGTTATTCTCACCACCAACATTATATATTTGATTATTAATTATATTGGTATCCATTGTAAGCATAAATTTCATTGCTGAAATAGCATCCTCAATATGCAAAGTTGGTCTTCTCTGAGTGCCATCTTTCATTAAAGGTAGGATTCTGTATTTCCAAGCTTCGTAGGTCATTCTATTGACAACTAGATCAAATCTCATTTTAGGAGAATAACCATAAACTGTGCCCTGTCTAAGTACGGTAACGCAAAAATTCTTATCTGATAGTGATAATATTTCGCCTTCGGCTATGGAATTAGCTTTTGAATAATTGGTTAAAGGATTAATTTTAAAATTTTCGTCAGCAATTTGATCATCTCTTATTAACCCATAATTACTACATGATGAAGGAAATATATATCTTTGAAGACCATTCTTTTTAGCTAATTTAGCATTGTTAACTCTTGCTTTATAATTAATGTCGAAGGTTTCTTTTTCAAATCTCTCTCCGCTTACATCATTTGAAATTGCTGCAAGATCGATTAAATAATTAGCATTTTTAAAAATATCATCCTTAATAAGCCTAATGTCATTTTTAATAATCTCAAGATTTTGATTCTTTTTAAGTTTATTTCCAAAAAAAAACCTGTCTATAGCTCTAATCTTGTAACCTTTTTCGATTAAAAAAGGTGTAAGTCTTGAGCCTATATATCCTCCAGCACCTGTAATAATAACAGTTTTCATAAAATTTAATTGTTTTTTGTATTCAAAATATTAATTAATTGTCAATTAAATATTTATTTTCTTATAAGTCCATTAAAAATTTTTTGATGAATCTCAATCCTATAAATACTATAAAGATACTATGAAATTATATACAATTGATAACGTTAAACTGATCAATTTAAAA
>AZYC01000037.1 GCA_000513075.1 alpha proteobacterium SCGC AAA288-G21
TAATTGCGTAATTGAAAGAGCAGGACATGGAACCGTTACAATTGGATCTGTTGAAAAATACATAACAGATACTGCGTGGGAAAAAGGGTGGATTAAACCAATTAAAGTTTTGAAAGAAATAGATCAATCCGTTGGTATCATAGGAGCAGGACCAGCGGGATTAGCTTGTGCGGAAGAGCTAAGAAAATTAGGATATAAAATAGCTATTTACGATCGGTACGATCGACCAGGTGGACTTTTGATTTACGGAATACCAAACTTTAAACTAGAAAAATTGACTGTTGAAAGGAGAACCAATCTTTTAAAGGATAGTGGAATAAAGTTTAAACAAGATTTTGAGGTTGGAAGAAATATATCTCTCGATGAATTAAGAAAAAAACATGATGCAATACTTATTGCAACTGGCGTTTATAAACCACGAGAAATTAATTTACCTGGCTCTGATTTAAAAAATATTTTTCCAGCTATGAAATTTTTAACGGCATCCAATCGGAAAGGCCTAGGAGATATAGTAGAAAATTTTGATAACGGAATACTCAATGCTGAAAATAAAGACATTATTATAATTGGTGGAGGTGATACTGGAATGGATTGCGTTAGAACTGCAGTAAGACAAGGCGCAAAATCAGTAAAGTGTTTATATAGAAGAGATAAAGAAAATATGCCCGGTTCCGCGAGAGAAGTACATAATGCAGAAGAAGAAGGGGTTAAGTTTATCTGGTTATCGAATCCAAAAAAATTTATTGGTACATCGCAAATTTCTTCAGTGTTAGTAGAGAGGATGAAACTTAGTGGAGCGGATTCATCTGGAAGAAAAAAACCTGAGCCTGTCCCAAATTCTGAATTTGAAATGAAAGCGGATATGGTAATTAATGCCTTGGGTTTTGATCCTGAAGATTTACCAAAATTATTTAACTCCCCAGAACTATCTATCTCTAAATGGGGGACTATAAAGATCAATTTAAAAACTATGGAAACAAATCTTTCCGGCGTTTTTGCCGCAGGAGATATAGTCAGAGGAGCATCTTTAGTTGTTTGGGCAATTAGAGATGGTAGAGATGCAACTATATCAATTCAAAAATATTTAGAACACAAGCAGAGCAAAAGTGAAAAAGTAGCATAACTATGAACCTTTATAAAAAAAATTTAAAAAAATTAACCAATGCTAATGCATACTATCCAAGCCTTGAACATGATGCTTGTGGAGTTGGGCTTGTGGTTTCAACAGAAGGAAAAAAATCAAGAAAAGTAGTGGAATTTGGAATACAAGCTTTAAAAGCCGTTTGGCATCGTGGTGCGGTGGATGCTGATGGCAAAACAGGAGATGGAGCCGGAATTCAAGTTGAAATTCCAACAGACTTTTATAAAGAAAAGATTGAATTTGCAGGTCGTAAACATTATGAAGGAACAATTTGTGTTGGTATGATTTTTCTTCCCCGAAATGATTATAGCTCTCAAGAAAAATGCAAAACATTGATCGAAACAGAACTTTTAAGCAAAAATTATTATATTTATAGATGGAGACAGGTTCCAATTAATACTAGTGTTCTTGGAATTAAAGCTGAAAGTAATCGTCCTGAGATTACACAAGTAATCTTTAAGTCAAACGATAAGAATTTGACAGGAGATAATCTTGAAAGAGATTTATTTGTTATTAGAAAAAAAATTGAAAAACAAACTAGTATATTAAATCTCAAAGATTTTTATATTTGTTCTTTTAGTTCAAGGTCAGTTATTTACAAAGGAATGTTTTTGGCAGAAGTGTTATCTGAGTTTTACCCTGACTTAATGGATAAAAGATATATTTCTAGATTTGCAATTTTTCATCAAAGATATTCAACCAATACTTTTCCGAGCTGGGATTTAGCCCAGCCGTTTAGAGTATTAGCCCACAATGGTGAAATTAACACTCTGAAAGGAAATATCAATTGGATGAAAATTCATGAGCAAGATATGAGCAATGAACTTTTTGATGATATTGAATCGTTAAAACCGGTTATTATACCTGGCAATTCAGACTCGGCGGCTCTAGATAATGTATTTGAATTACTAGTTAGGTCAGGAAAGTCTATCCCATTAGTAAAACTTATGCTTATTCCAGATGCTTGGTCAAAGAGAAGAAAAACAATTCCAAGAGCTCATCAAAATCTATTTAATTTTTTAAATAGCATAATTGAGCCTTGGGATGGGCCAGCGGCCATTGCTGCTACAGATGGAAAATGGATTATTGCAGCTACAGACAGAAATGGACTTCGTCCTTTAAGATATACGGTATCTTCAGATAAGCTATTATTTGCTGGATCTGAAACTGGCATGGTACCGATTTCAAACGATAAAATTGTTTTTAAAGGAAGGCTAGGCCCAGGACAAATTATTGCGGTTAATTTAGATAAAGGAAAAGTGTATGATAGTAAAAGTATTAAAAATTATATCTCAAAAGACTATAAGAAATACAATAAACAAATTATAGATCTTGATAAAAAGTTTAATATTTCAAAAGAAAAATTCATTTATTCTGGTGATGAGTTAAGACGAAGACAATATTTAGCTGGAATGAATATTGAAGATCTAGAACTTATTTTGCATCCAATGGTGGAGGAAGCGAAAGAAGCGGTAGGATCTATGGGTGACGACACACCTACTGCAGTATTGTCAGATAGATACAGACCCATATCACATTTTTTCAGACAAAACTTTAGTCAGGTAACCAATCCTCCAATTGACTCACTAAGAGAAAATGAGGTGATGAGTTTAAAAACTCGTTTTGGCAACCTTGGTAATATTCTTGATTTTGAAAATTTAACTAAAGACAATATTTATGTGTTGGAAAGTCCAATTTTGTCCAACTCTCAGTATGAAAAATTTATGGATTTTTTTAGAGATAGCGTAAAAATTTTAGATTGCACATTTAGCGTTCAAAATAATTTAAAAGAAAATTTGAATCAGTTGTCTTCCGAAGCTGAAACCGCAGTTCGAGAAGGATATAAACATTTAATTTTAAGCGACAAACAACTTTCTGAAAATAGGGCAGCAATCCCAATGATCCTTGCATTTGGGGCAATAAATTCGAAGTTGGTTAATTTGGGCATTCGAGGTTTTGTTTCGATTAATGTTCAGACAGGAGAAGTTTTAGATGCACATTCTTTTGCAGTTTTATTAGGAGCTGGAGCGACAACTATTAACCCTTATTTGGCTTTTGATTCAATTTACCAACGATATGAAAAAAAACTGTTTGGCAAACTTAGTTACGAGAAATGCGTCCGACGCTATATCAAATCTGTAGATAATGGTTTGTTAAAAATTATGTCTAAAATGGGTATTTCAGTTTTAAGTGCCTATCGAGGTGGATGTAATTTTGAGACTGTCGGGCTAAGTCGAGCAGTTGTAGCTGAATATTTTCCAGGTATGATATCTCGAATATCTGGCATAGGTATTTTTGGGATCGAAAAAAAA
>AZYC01000038.1 GCA_000513075.1 alpha proteobacterium SCGC AAA288-G21
AATGTTAATACTGGGGATATGAATGTTTTCAAAAAAAAATTAAACCACCTAAAGACGTAGCTCAAGGATATAAAAACGTAAATGTATATATAACCTTCAGGTCTAATTGACTTAATTTTTGCTACCTATTAGAATAACCTTAAACTATTGCTGCAAAATTATGAGTCATTCATCTAATTTAGAAGTTCTGTTAATAGACCCTTGTTTTGGAGATACAGGTCTAGCAAATCCAACAATACCTTTATCAGTAGGACTAATTGGTAGTTATCTAAAAAAACAGATTCCTGACATTAATGTTACCGTACTAAAAAAAAGTACCGATATTTTGTCCTTTCTTGACAATAAAAAACCTGACGTTTTTGGAATTTGCAACTATCTATGGAACACAAATTTAGCTAATCGGTTATCTCGTTATGCTCTAGAAATAAATCCCAAAACTTACATTGTATTTGGTGGACCTGAAATTAATAAAGAACCTGTTGACAAGAAAAATTTTTTTCAAAAATATTCTCATGCGGATATGTTAATTGAAGGTGAAGGTGAACTTGCATTCATTCAACTGATCAAAATATATTTAGAAGAGAGAAGAGACTCAAAAAAAGTTAGATTACGTATTAATGAATTAGGAAATTGTTTTTACATAAATGAACAACATCAGTTTGTAAGTGGACCGCGATTTTCGAGAATCAAACATTTGGATGGTGTACCTTCACCTTACATGACAGGTTTATTCGATCACTTCTTAGAAGATGATAGCTATCAACCATTAATTCAAACTAATCGAGGTTGCCCATACAAATGCACTTTCTGTGATGAAGGTTCAGATTACTATAATAGAATAAATTACCACGCGCTTGACTATGTTAAAGAGGAACTAAATTATATTGCGGAACGAGTTAATCCATCTGTGGGTATGCAAATTGCGGATTCAAATTGGGGAATGTACAAGCAAGATGTGGAGATCGCACTTCATATGAGAAAGTTACAAGATAAATACAATTGGCCAATGCAAATATCTTGCAGCACAGGAAAAAGTCAATTACCACGAATCAAAAACGTAGCTGAAATTCTTGGCAATGCTTTGAAAATAACTAATGCGATGCAGTCCCGTAATAGCGATGTTTTGGATGCTATTAAACGTAAAAATGCTAGCAATTTGGATGAATTCATAAAAGGACTCGATTCAGTATCTGCCCCCGAATTCATTTTACCTCTTCCTAAAGAAACAAAAAAAACTTTTGTGGATGGTTTGAATGGTTTGTTAGATATTAAAGGACCAGTGCTGAAATTTGCAGTATATCCTGCTTTACTTCTTAGCAATACTGAAATGAACAGTGATGTAAAAAACAAAAACCAAGATCTACGAGTAAAATATCGACAACACCAAAATTTGGTAGGGTGGGTTGCTGGAGAATTAGTCTGTGAAACTGAATGCAATATATATTCTACCGACACAATGAATGAAAAAGATGTTTGGGAAGCTCGAAAATATGTAATTCTCATGTACGCCTTACTTAACGAAGAACCATTGAATGAAATTTTTTATTATCTGGATAGCAAAGGTATAAAGCGCAGTGCTCTACCCATGTCTTTGTATAATAATATAGATACAGCGCCTAGTGAAATACAAAAATGTTTTAATCAATATATCAATTCGATAATCTCAGAATGTTTTGTAACTGAAAAAGAAGTATTTGAATATATGAAGAAGCATGACGATGATTACAAATATGGAAGAAAAGGTGGAGATTTACTGCGTTATTGTCAAAAATTTTGGATTGATCATTTCGATGCCATGATGGAATGGATTTTTCAACACCTAAATATTATTTTTACCGATATCAAAGGGACAAAAGAAGAATTATATGAACTACATCAATATTTAATTTTATTGCATTATGAAAGATCACGTATGTATTCTGTTGGAAAACCTTCGATCGAGAAAAAATTTGATTACGACATATTACGATGGATGGAGTATGCACCAAATAAAAAACTAAGTGAATTTAAAAAAGTAGTGACATACTATTTTGAAGAAACAAAGTTTTCAAAGTTATCGAAAGAAAAAGTTTGGAAAAGTTTTGGCTTTAATCTGCCTAGCAAAGAAAAGTTTAATAATCAGTGGGTTAAAAGACTTTGGCTTTCTAGAACTCAAAGAAGAATCAGTCGTGGCGATAAAGTTTCTTCAAAACAACGTATGACACATGCGACTTCTATTGCAGAAAAAATAGGTTTATAAATAAAAAGTTATGTTCCTAAAAAAATTTTTTGGGATTTTGGTTCTGGGTTTGTTTAAGTGAAAAATAAAATTTTGACAATTATTTCAATAATAGTTGTAATAATAATTCTCTTTTTAGCTCGAACTATATATAGCGACTATACCTTAAAAAAAGTTATTGGCGCATGTATTTTAGCTAAAACACAAACTTCTAATTTAGAAGAAGCCAAACAAATCTGTGTAGATAAGTTTAAATAATGACACTAACAACTTTTTTTTTGGATATTAGTTGGTATTAGTATTTTGATGTTAATGGCAATTCGGTTTAACATTAAGAAAGAACTATTTACACCTGTTTTCTGGTTATTAATTGGAATAAGTTTTATGGTATTAATAGGTATATTTTGGAACATCATTAAAGGTTTATAGGTTTGATTTATATGAAAAAAGTTTTAAAGTTTTAATTAATGTCAAAAAGATATAGTGGAAAATCATTTAAAGATAGCAGTGTAATGAAAAAACCTAAATTAACTTTCAAAGAAAAAAGGAAATTAAAAGAGGAAAAAAAAAAGAAAAGATGAAAAGTTGTTCTTGACCGCGCCTAAATTGCCCCACTTTTGTGCCAAAAAATTTGTGATACAATTTAAATATTATGAA
>AZYC01000039.1 GCA_000513075.1 alpha proteobacterium SCGC AAA288-G21
TTGGACGTCATATGATTAAACTTCACTTCCAAAAAAAATTTGGTACAAGGCCTCCACCAACAGTAATTGTAGTAATAGTAGAAAATAAAAGTTTTCATCAAAAGATTGAAACTTATGGTACTGCGTTATCTAATAGATCAAGTTCATTTAGAATAAAAAAATCTGAATTATTAGATCCCATAAATTTTAATCAAAAGGTTAAAAAAGGAGATATAATAGCTAAACTTAAATCTGAGAATATTGTTGCTCCATTCTCAGGAATCTTGGGAAAAAGAGGTATTTCTGAAGATACCTTGGGTTCTAAAAGTTCTTTAATTTTAACTTTAGACGATTCTACAACAATTTTCTCCGATGTGAAAATTCCAGAAATTTATGCGGGTGTCCTAAAAAAAGGATTACCCGTAAAAGCAAAGTTTGCCGCTTACAAAAATAAAACTTATAAGGGAGAAATTGAATCCGTTGCAAGTCGTGTTGATGCACAAACTAGAAGCATATTAACTAGAATAAAAATAAAAAATGAAAACTCGGAACTTATTCCCGGCTCTCTGTTAGAAATTCAAATTAAATATAACATAAGAGATGCATTAAGTATTCCTGACACAAGTGTTATGAATCAGGGTGCCAAAAAATTTGTGTATAAAGTTTTAGAAAATAATACCGTAGATAAATTTGAAGTTACTACAGGGACTCGTTATGAAGGCAATATTGAGATCCTTTCGGGATTAAGCGTTGAAGATAAAGTGGTAGCTGAAGGACTCACAAAAGTCAGACCTGGAGCCAAAATAAAACCTATGATTAAATCTAAGTAAAAATTTTACTAAATAAATAATGTTCATAACCGATCTCAGTATTCGAAGACCTGTAGTATCAGCAGTTTTTTCATTGCTATTGATATTATTTGGCTTATTTATTTTCTGGAAACTTCCAGTAAGAGAACTACCCTCAGGACTCCAGCCTCCTGTTGTACAGGTACAAGTTGATTATCAATCTGCGGCAGCACCAATTGTTGATCAAGAAATCACTCAAATTATAGAAGATGTTGTGGGTGGAGCTGAAGGCATTCGAAGCATCGATTCTACTTCTGAAAATGGTAGAAGTACCATAAGAATTGAGTTTGACACTGATATAGATTTAGACTCAGCTGCTAATGACGTCCGTGACAGAGTAAGCCGTGTTGTCGACAACTTACCAGAAGATGCAAAAGCTCCCGAAATTTTAAAACAAGCAGCCGGATTTACTACTACCATGTGGATTTCATTATCATCTACAACTTGGAGTGATTTGGAACTTGGAGATTATGCAAGACGATATCTCGTTGATAGTTTTTCAAGCGTTAAGGATGTTGGAAGAATTCTAGTGGGAGGTTTACGTGAATTAAGCATACGTGTTTGGATTGACCCGATAAAACTAGCTGCAAACGACCTTACCATTCAAGAAGTAGAGCAAGCGTTAAGAAAAGAAAATATTAGTCTGCCAGCTGGAACTTTAGAGGCAGATAATATTGATTTAACAATCAATTTAGACAAAGCCTATAAAGATATATCCTCAGTTAAACAATTACCTATAAAAAAAGTAAAAAATAGTGTTGTTCGTTTAGAAAACATAGCGCGAATTGAATTTGGACCTGTTTCACAAAAAACGCTTTTTAAAGCACAAAGCATAGATGGATTTAATGAGAAAGTAGTAGGCATAGGAATTTATGCACGCAGTGGAGCATCTACAGTAGAACTATCTAAAAGAGTTAAAAAAAGGGTTGAGGAAGTTCAAAAAACCTTGCCTGATGGATTAAAGTTGGGAGTTGCATTTAATCGAGCGACTTATATCAACACGGCAATTTGGGAAGTTTATAAAACATTATTTATTGCTTTTATATTAGTCATTTTAATTATCTATTTGTTTTTAGGTAATGTGAAAGCTGTCATTGTTCCAGCAGTAGCGCTCCCGGTTAGTCTAATTGCATCATTCCTTGGTATTTATCTATTTGGTCTATCAATAAATATTTTTGTACTTTTAAGTTTTATACTTGCCATAGGAATAATCACCGATGATAGCGTCATTATGACTGATGCAATTTATCGTCGTATAGAAGAAAATGATGAAACTCCATTAGTTGCAGCAATCCTAGGTTCGAGACAAATAACTTTTGCGATTATTGCGACTACTTTAGTTCTCGTGGCAGTTTTTATTCCTTTAATTTTTATCAAAGGCATTTCTGGAGTATTATTTAGGGAAACCGCAATCATTTTATCATTTGCGATAGTAGTATCTTCATTTGTAGCTCTTACTCTTTCACCAATGCTTGGAAGTAAATTTTTAAGCAAAAATTTGAAAAAAACTAAAGTAGTTTTAAAATTTGAAAAATTATTTAAATCATTTTCAAAATTTTACGCAGAAACACTAAACTATTGGATTAATAAAAACAAAACTGTAATAACATTTATAGTTATAGTACTTGCTTTATCTGCTTTGCTTTACAAATTAACCCCTAAAGAATTACTTCCAATGGAAGACCGGGGAGTTTATCTCGTTATTGATAAAACAGAGAAACTTCTAAAAATTCCAAAAAGCGATGCTTACCGACAATATATTGCTTATCATGA
>AZYC01000040.1 GCA_000513075.1 alpha proteobacterium SCGC AAA288-G21
GAATATATGAAAGATGATTTTGTAATTGATAAAAAAAAATTAACATCAAGATTAATTGTAGGAACAGGAAAATATAAGAGCTTTCAACAAACCGCAGAGGCAATCAAAGCTTCAGGTACAGACATGGTAACTGTAGCTGTTCGAAGAGTTAACATTACTGATAAAAAAGAACCAGCTTTAATGGATTATATTGATCCTAAAAAAATAACCTACCTTCCAAACACCGCAGGCTGTTTTAACTCTCGTGATGCGCTTAGGACATTAAGATTGGCGAGAGAAATGGGAGGATGGAAGTTAGTTAAGCTTGAAGTATTGGGGAACAAAAAGACATTGTACCCAAATATGATAGAAACAATTAAATCGACTGAAGTATTAGTCAAAGAAGGATTTAAGGTAATGGTTTATTGTACAGACGATCCAATTATGGCAAAAAAATTGGAAGATGTTGGTGCATCCTCGATTATGCCATTGGCCGCACCTATTGGTTCGGGTTTAGGGATTCAAAATAAAATTAATATAAAAATAATTAAAGAACAATCCAAAGTTCCGGTGATAGTAGATGCTGGCGTTGGCGAAGCTTCGGATGCGACAATTGCTATGGAATTAGGATGTGATGGGGTATTAATAAATTCTGCAATTGCAGAAGCTAAAAATCCAATTTTAATGGCGGAAGCGATGAAATTTGCAGTTATGGCAGGAAGAAAATCTTATTTAGCTGGCAGGATGAAAAAGAGAGAATTTGGAAATCCTTCATCACCAAAAAAAAATATAATTTAAATTTTGATTTCAGATTTATGGTTTTTTATCGAAGATCTTTTATAATATTTTTTATTTCTATATTTTCTAAATGGCTGTATCTTTTTACTTTTTAAACGTTTATTTAAAAATTCCCGATTACTTTTAAGATAAAATTTATTATGATTTAAGTTTTCTTTAGGTTTTGTTTCATGTTCTAGGATTTTAATAATTTTTTTATTTTTATTTAATAGTTCAATTTTATATTCAGGAATTATTAATGAATTATCATTAATAAAATTTATTTGTAACTTATGTTTTTTTTTATAATATGAAAGTTCGTCATCAAATTGTTCTTTGATAGTTTTGCTTACCTTTTCGGCAACTTTGATATTGACATTTTTGATTTTATTAGAAAGTGCTTGCTCTTCAGCTAATTTGAGTATTTTAGAAGAAAAAGAGTCCAACGTTAGTATAATATTCCATTGCACTGAGCTTTCTCTTAATCTTTGTCTAGACATTTCTAATAAACCAAAATTACTTATTCTTTCAAGTTGAATTCTTGCGCGATCATTTTTAAAATTATCTCTCAATCTTTTTTCAACCATCCTTCTATTATTAAAATTGAACATATCGATAAAATCTATAATTATTAGTCCAGCCAAATCTCTAACCTTAATTTGTCTTGCTATTTCATCTGCAGCCTCTAAGTTTGTTGCTAAGGCTGTTCTTTCTACGTCAATTTCTCTTGTAGATTTTCCAGAATTAATATCGATAGAAACTAACGCCTCTGTTGGATTAATTACTATATATCCTCCAGATTTCAGTTTTAATATTGGTTCAAAAATTTGATTTAACTTTTTTTCAATCCCCTCCTTATGAAATAAAGGGATTTTCCCTCTATATTTTTTCACGCATTTAACATTCTTTGGCATAATTTGTTTCATAAAGTTTTTAGCTTTTTGATAACCTTCATTTCCTTCTACAATTATATTTTTCATTTTTTCATTATAAATATCTCTGATTGTCCTCTTAATAATATCGCCTTCTTCATGCACTAAAGCTGGAGCCAATGAATTCATTGCCCTTTTTTTTACTTCTTCCCAAATTTTGATTAAATTTTCCAAATCATAATTTATTTCATTTTTAGTTTTGTTGGACCCAGCAGTTCTGATAATCAGACCCATTTCTTTTGGAATTTTTAACTCATTGAGAATGCCTCTAATTTTTCTTCTATTAATTGGATTAAAAATTTTTCTAGAGATTCCACCGCCTTTAGGCGTGTTGGGCATTAATATAGTGTACTTTCCAGCCAAAGAAATAAATGTGCTTAAAGCAGCACCCTTTTTTCCTCTTTCATCTTTTAAAACTTGAATCAGTATAATTTGATTTGGCTTTATAACTTCTTGAATTTTATATTTTTTTGAACCAAAACTTTGTCTCGGTTTATTAAATTTTTTTTCTATATTTACGATCTCATTAATATTTTTATCAATTTCTTTTTTAATAGGATTTAATTCAGTATTAGCTGGGTTTAATTCTTCGGTGTTAATTACATCGGTATTATTAAATCCATTTTTACTATTACGAAAATCTTCATCAAGTGTTGATAGAGAGTTGTTCTCCTCGAGTTTTTTATTTTCCTCTTTTAACTTTTCTCTTAATTTTTCTTCTTTTTGTTTTAGATCCTGGATATCTCCTTGTGGAAT
>AZYC01000041.1 GCA_000513075.1 alpha proteobacterium SCGC AAA288-G21
ATCCTTCGAGCACGAATATCGATGGTTTAGTAAATTGGTCCTGGATACTACCCAAAATAAAAATAAATCACAATCTTAACGAAAGTTTTCACTATATGGGCCTAGGAGGTTTGTTACTATTTTTTTCATCAATTATTATTTTATTGAAAGACATAAAAAAATTAGATTTTGCTAAGTTTAGAGCAATTATTTTAATTTTTGTATTTTTTTTTATAATTGCTCTATCAAATAAGGTCGAATATGGAGATAAGATACTTTTTGAAATTCCATTAAATAAATATTTGTACGGTATAGCAAGTATCTTTAGGGTATCTGGGAGATTTTTTTGGCCATGTTATTACTTAATATTAATCCTTGGAATTATAATTATTTATAAATCATTTAACAAAAAAAAGAGTATATTTTTTCTTTCTATTTTAGTTGTTATACAAATTGTCGATATTTCCCCCGGATTAAAAGAATATGTTAATGGTAAATCATTTAATAAAGAAAAAATAGTTTTGGATGATCCAATATGGAAAAAAATGGAAAATGATTATGATGTTGTTAGTTCTACTCTAATAAGAAACCAATCTAATGATTTTTATAAGTTATTAGCATTTTTAAAGAAAGCATCCATAAAATCTGAAGTTGCTTATTTAGGAAGATTTGATCGTCAAAAATTGATTAACCTAAGATACTTCAACTACAATAGTTTTTACTTAAAAAACTTACCAGATAATAAATTTTATATTATCAACAATCCTGGTCATTTCAATCATTTAAAAGTTTTATTCAAGAATGAAAATGTTGGTTTTGTTTTTAGAAATAAAATTTGGTTATTATTACCAAATCAAAAATCATCGATGAATGAAAATGATAAAAATGAATTTGATAAAATTAAAATTTCAAAAATTGTCAAAAATAAAAAAATGATTTTCAAAGACCTTTCCTTTATCAATAAGATAGCAATTTTTGGACTTGGATGGTCATATGATTATGCGGAACAAAGCTTGTGGTCAGATGGTAATAGATCAACCATAGTATTTAAAACCGAACAAAATATAGACAAATTTAAAATAATACTCGATACAGAAGCATACATTAGACCAAAAAATAAAACTCAAGAAATAGAAATCTTTGTAAATGGAATTTTTCATAAAAAATTGATTTTTAATGAGAAATATAGAAGAAATAAATCTTTAAGTATTGATATTAAAGACTTAAATCAAGATTTTATTTTAGTTGAATTTCATGCTATTGAACCTAAATCACCATTTGATCTTTTGGAGAGCGTAGATACAAGAAAGAAAGGTATAAAAATACACTCATTAATTTTAGTAACAGAATAAGTCCAATCTTTTGAGTTAATTATTTTTTTTTAAGAAAAATATTAAATCCAAGTTTTTTTTTTGCATCTAGACCTTCAATGCCCCCTACGCAAGGCGTCTTTGTTGCCCAACATGCATCAATATTTTTAGGAATATAAACAATTACACCTTCATTTAAATTAATTAATTCAGAATTTCCCTTTGGAACATAAAAAAATGGAAAACTACTAGCATTATATAATTTTATTTCTTTATCTATCCTTTTTATATTCCTTGCATTAAAAATTAACAAAGAAGATATTATCAATGTAGTAATTATTTTTTTTTTTGTTTTTTTGTTAATAGGAGAATTAGACAAAAACAGGGACGTTGGTAAAAATACTAAAGATGCCAACAAGCTATAACCTCCATATCGAAGTGCTGGGTGTTTGTAAAACCACTCAGTAAATAAAATTAATATGACAAATAAAACTTTATATATATTTTTGTCAAAATTTTCTGGAAACTTTTTTTTATTTCGATAAAAAATTATCATAAATAAAACCGATAAAAATAAAATTGATAACAAGTTTTCAAGACCTTTATTAAAAAAATAAATATCGGTCCAACCCTTGAGCCAGTTAAATCCTTTTATATATTCTTTTGGGTTTTCAACCCTATGATGAGGGCTCGCCCCACCTTTTGACCATTGTTCAAACCATAACTTCATTTTTTGAACCTCTGTTTGACTAAGTGACCAGGGAATTTTTTGTGACAAACATGTTTCTTTTAAAGGATAAACTACACAGCCTGTATAAGATAAATTAACCAATGAAAATAATACAAGTGTAAAAGCTACAATAATAGTTGTTCTGCTAAGGAGGAATAATTTAATAAAGTAATTTTTCTTATAAAATAGTATTAAAAATAAAAATAAAAACAGAGAATACACCACAAAGTATGGTTTAACTGTTATCACATAACATATTAATAAAATTAATAATTGAGCATTACTTTTAAATTCAGATTTATGCAAATTTTTTTTAATTGTAATCAAAACCAGAGGAATTAAAACTAATACAA
>AZYC01000042.1 GCA_000513075.1 alpha proteobacterium SCGC AAA288-G21
GATAAAAAGTATTATAATTCCAAAATTTATTTTACTAATGAAAGATGTTCAAACCACCCTCACCAAATTCATCTCGAAATATTATCTGAACAAGGAATAATAGGTTATTTGATTATTATTTTTACAGTCTTTAGTATTTTATTCAATAGTTTTAAGATCTACCGTAAAACAGGTGACTTAATTCATTTATCATCAATTTTATTTGTTTTAACATTTTTTATTCCATTGTTGCCTACTGGTAGTTATTTTTCAACATTCAGCGGTTCGATCTTTTGGATAAATTTTTCATTAGTCCATGCATTTTTGAACAAACCTAATTATGAGATGAAGTAATGTTTGCATTATAAAATAAATTCACATTTGAAGACTGATACATTGGCATTTCAATTGGATTATGAATCATTTTAAAAATTGATAAAACATAAAACGATATACTGAAAAGAATTAACAAAATGAATTTTTTATTTGTCAATTTCTGGGTAAAATTTAAATAAATTTTACTTTTTATTAAAAGAAAAAAAACAAAATATAACAATGGATCGAATGTTTCGTGATAAACAAAACGATCTGGTTCAAGAAAAACAAGTACTAGTAATAAAGTTAAATTAGAAATTCTATTTTTAATGTCATTGTCAAAAAATAAAATCGCAAGCAATACATTAAAAGCTATTAAAGAAAAAAAATAAAACAAATAGTTATTATTAAAAATTAATGATGAAAATTTATAAAATATACCTCCCCCATAAGGTGCATTATAATTAAAATGAAATAATAACAGATATGTAAAAATTATTGATAAAATAATATTTTCAATTCTAAAAATTGATAATTTTAAATCATTGTTAATATTAGCTAATAGAAAAGGAATTGAATAAAACAAAATAATTGAAAAACATATAGAATACTGATTAACAAACCTAGACAATTCTATGGTTTGGTCGATGTGGATTAAAAAAAAATTTATATCAAGAATAAACGCATAATATAATGCTGGAAGGCTCAAAAATACATTTACTAAAATGTAATATAATAATTTGTTTGAAAATTTTAAATCAAGATAAAATCTCAAAAAGAAATATATACTAAATATAGCATAAATTGGTCTAAAATAAGCCGCACAAGCTAAAAAAAGTACATGCAAAAAAATATTAGAAAAATTTTTCTCTTTATTAGATTCATATTTTAAAAAAAAATAAAAACTAATTATCAAAAATAAAAGAGAGATATTTTCACTACCTATCCAAATAGAGCTTGATCGAAAATACGGAGAAAAAAATATTACACAAGGTATTAGGGTTCTAAGATCTTCTTTCTGGAATTTATATTTTATTTTTAAACATAAGTAAAAAAAAATAGGTATTAATAAAGAAGTATGTAAATTTATTAATCTTAAAACTGTTTCGTTAAATGAAATTTTTTCTAGAAATAAAACAAAAATATAATAAATTGGTGAATGACTTGTTGTAAATTTATCAAAATTTAATAAAGTTTTTACAAAATCTTTTTCAAAGAAGGAAACAAATTGTTTGCCTCCATAATAGTCACTTATATTTCCTAATGCAAAATCTTCGTTAAAATAAAAACCAACAAGTAAAGAAAAATACAGAAGTAAGTAAACGATATAAATATTTCTAGAATTAATATTCATTTTCTAAAAAAATCTATTTTTTTTAAAACGAATGGTCCAACCAACCTTCCATAAAATCTAGAAAAATAATTTAATAATTGAGTTTGAAATTCATTATTAAAAAATAAAAAAATGTTAACAGAAGCTTTTGTAAAATAAAAAATACATTTCAAATAGTTAACTACAAAACCCACTAATTTTCCGTGTATGTTTATATCTATATAATGTCCAAGAACACCTAATCTAAAACTTCTTCTAATTAACCAACTTAAATTTTGCCTATGTCTATGGATTGCTTCAAAAACTTTTATGTTTTTGCTCCAATATATTTTATAACCATAATTATTAAGTCTTGAAAAAAATAGTTGATCTTCACCAACTCCAAATTTATTTAAGGCTTTGTCGAATATTAACTTATGCTTTTTTATAATATCATATACTAATAAAACATTGTTGCTTGCTGCCCAATTAACTCTTTTGGTGTCCTCCTTGTATGTCTTTTCAAAAAATTGAGAATATTTGAGTTTATTGCACTATTTCCCAGTATTAATGAGATTGGCAAA
>AZYC01000043.1 GCA_000513075.1 alpha proteobacterium SCGC AAA288-G21
AAATAAAGCTTATGCTTACAAAATATAGCAATAAAGATGTGTCAGATTTTATATCTAAAAGAGAAAAAATTTCAAAAAAAATAATTTATGATTATTGTATAACTATAAAAAAATGAAAAAAATTACTTTATTAATAATTTTATTACTAATTTTTTCGAGTTGCGTTGGAAAGGGATCCGGAAGATTTTTTGGTGGAGGAGTTAATATTGCGACAGATCCAAGAACACTTGGAACACAAATAGATGACGCTATCATGCAAAAAAATTTACTTGCTAGGTTAGTATTAACTAATAAAAAACATTTTCTTACAATAGGAGTTAAAGTTATAGATGGAAGAATTTTTGTAACAGGCAAGGTGGATGATCCTGAAGAAAAACTTCAAGTTACGAAAATAGCGTGGGAGACTAAAGGAGCAAGGTCAGTAAAAAATGATATAAAGATAAAAGAAGAATGGAATTTTCAAGTTTCAGCTAAAGATTTACTAATAACTTCTCAATTAAGAGTTGCAATGATTATTGACAAAGAAATAAAAAATTCAAATTATAAAATCGATACATATAAAAAAAAAATTTATATATACGGAATAGCTTATAACGAAGAGGAAAGAAGAAAAGTAATTAATGAGGCAAAAGAAATTTTAGATGTCGAAAATGTTATAGCAAGTATTTTGCTTGTTGAAGATTTAAGTAGGCAAAGTAACTAACTCTTTTTATTATAATCAATAACCTCGGAAGAGTACGCTGCAACTGAAGCTAAATTTAATATATCAGAAGTAGAAGATCTTAACGGAGCAATTTCAATAGGCTGTCCTAGTCCTACCAAGAATGGTCCAATAATTTTTGCTCCACCTAAGATTTTCATTAGCTTTAAAGAAATCGCAGCACTATGTTGTGCTGGCATAATTAATACGTTGGCATTTCCTACGATTTTAGAAAATGGATAAAGTTCTTTGTATTTTTCATCCAATGCAACATCTGGCTGCATTTCTCCATCAAATTTGAAATCAACCGATTGGTTTTTTAATATTTGAACGGCATCCCTTATATGTTTTGTTCTTTGAGTTATTGGTATTCCAAAAGTTGAATGAGATAAAAAAGCAATTTTGGGATCAAAACCAAATAATCTAACAACTCTTGCGCACGATATTGCTATATCGGAAAGCTGTTGTGCATTTGGATATTCGTGAACATGTGTATCTGCCATAAATATAGTTTTGCCTTTATTTACTATCATACTTAGAGCAAACATTATTTCGCCTGGTCGAGGAGGTATTACACGTTTAATTTTATCTAAAGATGCAGAGTAACGTCTTGTGTTGCCAGTTACCATAGCGTCCGCATCACCACTAGCAACCATGCATGATCCAAACATAACCCTATCGTTTCTAATTAATCTATCGCAATCTATTTCTAAAAGTCCTTCTCGTTGTAATTTTTTATAAAGAAGTTGAGTATATTTTGTTCTCTTTTCTTTATTTGTTGAGTTAACTATTTCTATTTTGAAATTTTCATCCAGACCTATTTCACGTAATCTTTCTTTAACTTTTTCTTCTTTTGCTACTAAAATAGGGGTTCCTAATCCACTGTTTTTAAAAGCAATTGCTGCCTTCAAAGTATTTTCGTCCTCTCCTTCAGCAAAAACAACCCTTTTTTGAGTTTTTTTAATCTGGGAATTAATACCCTGCATTATTGTTACGGAAGGATCGAGTCTTTGTTTTAATTGATCTTTATAAACTTCAAAATCTTTAATTTCTTTTCTTGCAACTCCACTTTGGATTGCTGCTTTTGCTACAGCTACCGGTATTACACTAATTAACCTTGGATCAAAAGTTGAAGGAATAATATATTCTTTTCCATATCTTGGCCTTTCCCCACCCATTGCGGCTGCAACTTCATCAGGAACATCTTCCCTAGCAAGCGCCGCAATTGCGTGTGCAGCTGCTATTTTCATTTCTTCGTTGATTATTTTTGCTCTTACATCTAAAGCTCCTCTAAATATGTAAGGGAAACCTATTACGTTATTTACTTGGTTTGGATAATCGGATCTTCCTGTTGCTATAATAGCATCATCTCTTACTTCCTTAACATCTTCAGGTTCAATTTCTGGATCTGGATTTGCACAGGCAAAAATTATTGGATT
>AZYC01000044.1 GCA_000513075.1 alpha proteobacterium SCGC AAA288-G21
CAAGTATGAATGGATCTAAATATTTTTTATCAATTACCATTGATATCTCCAACTCTTATGAAAGTTGGCGAACCGATTATATGTTTGTTTTTCTTATTTTTATTCAAGGTTTAATAGGATGGTATATGGTTAAGAGTGGCTTGTCTGAACGAACTGATGTAAGCCACTATCGTTTAGCCTTACACTTAACTTTGGCTTTTGTTATTTTTGTTTTATTACTTTGGAATTATTTTAAATATAAAGCTTATCAAGACTTAAATTCCTATAGAAAATTGCCTTTCAATTTACCTATATTTTTTATATGTCTGATTTTTCTGCAAATTATAATTGGTGCATTTGTGTCTGGTTTAGATGCTGGACAAGTCTATCAGTCATGGCCTTTAATGAATAAAAGTTACTTCCCTGATGATTCTAATTTAAAAGATTTATTTTCCCTAAATTCCTTTAATACACCATCGCTAGTTCAATTTATTCATAGAAATTTGGCATATATAATAATTTTAATATTTATCATCACTGCAACAATAATATTCAAAAATAAAGATTTTACATATATGAGAGCAACTATTTTATTAGTTTTTGCTTCGCTATCTCTTCAAATTGTTTTGGGAATACTCACTGTTCTATCAGGTGCACAGATAATTCTGGCCTCTATGCACCAAATAGGTTCTATAATTTTAGTTACAACTTCTCTAATTCTAGTTTTTAAAAATTCTAGAATTAACTAACAGCTTTTAATTTTGATCTTCCAGCTGCATCTAAAGCTTGCTCTAGATCCGCAATAATATCATCGGGATGCTCAATTCCTACTGATAATCTTACATAGCCTGGTGTTACCCCAGCGGCCAACAGTTCCTTTTCTGTTAACTGACTATGAGTAGTTGTAGCAGGATGAATTGCTAAACTTCTAGCATCTCCTATATTAGCTACGTGATAATGAAGTTTAAGAGAGTCTATGAATTTTTTACCCGCTTCAACTCCACCTTTTATTTCTATCCCAACAAGAGCACCATTTCCTCCCTTGAAATATTTTTTTGCTCTATTTGCTACTTCTCCTTTATAAAGAGTTGGATAAATAACTTTTTCCACATTTTTATGTGTTTGCAAAAATTTAACAACTTTTTCTGCATTAGAACAATGTTGTTTAAACCTTAAAGGTAAAGTTTCCAAACCTTGTATATGCTGAAAAGCGTTATCCGGAGATAAACATGAACCTAAATCACGAAGTAATACAACTCTTGCCCTTACTGCAAAAGCTACATTTGCTCCAGTTAATTCAGGAACAACTTTACCCCACACGGCTCCACCATAACTTGGATCAGGTTCATTGTATAAAGGTTGTCTTTTTGGATCTGCGGTCCAGTCAAAATTTCCTCCATCAACTATAATTCCACCAATAACGGTGCCATGACCCCCTATATACTTTGTTAATGAATTAACAATTACAGCAGCTCCATGTTCAAATGGTTTGCAAATGATAGGAGCGGCAGTGTTATCCACTATTAATGGTATATTATATTTCCTTCCGATATCAGAAACTTCTTTGATGGGGAAGGGCCTCAAATATGGATTAGGAAGTGTTTCAGCATATATCGCTCTAGTTTTATCATCGATCAATTTTTCAAAATTTTTCGGATCTAGAGGATCAGCATACCTTACTTCTAAACCTTGTTTTTTAAGTGTATGATTAAACAAATTTACAGTTCCGCCGTAAAGGTCTGTTGAACTGATAAAATTATCTCCTGCTTGAGCCACATTTAGTATGGAAAATGCTGAAGCAGACTGTCCAGAGCTAACTGCTAACGCAGCAAGACCTCCTTCAAATGCGGCAACTCTTTTTTCCAACGCATCACAGGTTGGATTCATTATACGCGTATAAATGTTTCCAAATTCTTTTAAGGCAAAAAGATTAGCCGCAGTATCTGTATCCTTAAATTGATAAGAGGTGGTCCTATATATAGGTACCGCTACTGCAGTAGTAGCAGGATCACTTCTGTATTCACCCCCATGCAACGCTATAGTTTCAGGGTTTTTTATTTCTTTAGTCATTTTTTTTCTCCTTTTTTAGTGCTTCTGATTAATTCAAGGCGCATAATATAGTCAAATGCC
>AZYC01000045.1 GCA_000513075.1 alpha proteobacterium SCGC AAA288-G21
TAATTCTTTTTGCTACAAATTATTTTTATGGATTTAAAGTTTTGTCACAATCTAAAGAAAAAAATATTAAAAAACATGATTTTATAATAAAAATAATATCACCAAACATTGATTTAAAAGAATTTCTTAAAAGTGAAAATAATGACGTAACAATTAAAAAATTGATAGAATTAAGTAATCCACAAGTTGATCAAAAAACTATCTTCATTTGGCCAGAAGGAATGCTTTCGTCTATATATTTAAACGAGATAAAAAAATATCATAAAATATTTAGCAAGGCGTTTTCAAATTTACATTTAATTATTCTTGGAATTAATAATTTGGAATATCAAAATAATATTGAAAGTGTTTATAATTCTTTGGCGATTGTAGATAACAATTTAAATCTAATTGGCAGTTATAACAAAAATAAACTTGTTCCATTCGGAGAATTTTTACCAATGGAAAAATATTTTCAGAAATTAGGATTAAAAAAAATTACATATGGATATAAATCCTTTTCCAAAGGAAAACAAAGAAATGTAATAAATATTAAAAATAAATATTATGATTTTAAATTATTGCCACTAATTTGTTATGAAATAATCTATTCAGGTAAAATTAATATTAAAAAGCAAAATGTAGATTTAATTGTGAACATTTCTGAAGATGGATGGTTTGGCAACTCGATAGGTCCCTATCAACATTTTAACAAGGCAATTTATAGGGCAATTGAAGAGGGTAATTACATCGCAAGATCTGCCAATAATGGAATTTCGGCTTTTATAGACCCCAATGGTAGAACATTACATAAAACAGAATTTAATAAAGCAAGTACAATTGTAGCGAGCTTGCCAATGTATAAAAGTAAAACGATTTTTTCAAAATATGGAAATAAAGTTTTTGCAATTATAATTTTCTTATATATTTTGTTAATTTTTTACTTTAAAAAAGTTGAAAAAAATGAAGAAAAAAAATTATCTTTTTACAAGTGAATCTGTTTCCGAAGGTCATCCTGACAAAGTTTGTGATCGTATATCTGATATGGTAGTGGATACTTATCTAGCAAAAGAACCTTTTTCAAGAGTAGGATGTGAAACTCTAGCAACAACAAATAAAGTTATTTTGGCAGGAGAGACAAGAGGGCCCGAAATAAAAAAAGATGAATTAACACAAAAAGTTAGAGCATGTATTAAAGATATTGGATATGAGCAAAAAGGATTTCATTGGAAAAATTCTGATATTGAAATTCATCTACATTCTCAATCGTCAGATATAGCCATGGGGGTTGACGCAAAAGGTAACAAGGATGAAGGGGCAGGAGATCAAGGAATAATGTTTGGTTATGCATGTAATGAAACTGAAAGTTTAATGCCAGCACCAATTTATTATTCCCATAAAATATTAGAATTAATGGCATCTGATAGAAAAAAAGGTATTGCGGATAAATTAGAGCCAGACTCAAAAAGTCAAGTTACATTGATGTATGAAAACGGAATACCAACAAAAGTAACATCAATTGTAATTTCTACTCAACACTCTCCAGATATTAATCAGTCTCAGGTTAAGGAAATTGTTCGGCCATATTTAAAAAAATCATTTCCAAAAGAACTATTAACAGGATTAAAAGAAGAGGAGTTTTATGTAAATCCCACAGGTCAATTTATTATTGGAGGACCTGATGGAGACGCAGGTTTGACAGGTAGAAAAATCATAGTTGATACATATGGAGGAGCTGCGCCTCATGGCGGCGGAGCTTTTTCTGGAAAGGATCCAAGTAAAGTTGATAGATCGGCCGCTTACGCCGCAAGACATATTGCAAAAAATATTGTTGCTTCAAAAATCACTAATAAGTGCTTAATTCAACTTGCGTATGCTATCGGGATATCCAAACCTTTGTCAATCTATGTTGATCTTTTTGATGGAGATGAAGAAAAAACCAAGTATGTGGAAGATGTAATAAAAAATAATTTTGATTTGAGCCCAAGAGGCATCAGGGAAATGTTAAGCTTAAATAAACCCATATATGAATGTACTGCAGCCTATGGTCATTTTGGAAGAAAACCTGGGGCAAATGGTTCTTTTTCTTGGGAAAAAACTGATAAAAAAGA
>AZYC01000046.1 GCA_000513075.1 alpha proteobacterium SCGC AAA288-G21
GGTTATGTTAAGCAAAAATCGAATGATAAAGAACCAACTGATGAAGTAGTAAAAAAAATTATTAGTATTCTTGACGAAAAAATTAGACCTGCTGTGGCAAGAGATGGTGGAGATATAAAATTTAAATCTTTCGACAATGGACTTGTAACAGTTGAATTACAGGGCAGTTGTTCGGGGTGTCCAAGCTCTGTAATGACATTGAAGCAAGGTGTTCAAAATCTTTTATGTCATTATGTGTCCGAAGTTAAAAGAGTAGAAGCCGTGTAAAATAATGAATTAATAGATGCAAGATAAAAAGCAGAAAACATATCAATTAAGTTATAGAAAACAACTAATTCAGTTAGCTAAATTTTATGGAATAGTAGAAATTAAAAACTATTTTAAAAGCGCTAAAAGATTAACAACTTCTCAAATAGAACTTATTTTAATAAAGAATAAAATTAAACTTCCGTCAAAAAAAACTTTATCAAAATGGGGCCGTCTAATCATTTTTGAAAATAAATATTTAAAACAGCTATCTTATACCATGGTTGTTGCGGTAATCATTATAGGTTTTTTTGGTGGGGTGCCGTATTTGGTAAATGTTTTTCACAAAGTAGATTATGATTCATGGAAAAATAAAAATGAAATTGCCAAACACAAAAATGATACTATTGATAAAATTTTAAAAAAGAATGAAATAAAATTATATGAAAATAAAGAAAATTTTGAAGTAACTGAAAACATACAAAAAAAACAAGACGATTTAATAGATAATACAGTAAGCTTAGATGCTTCAGTGGTTGCCTCCTTATTTGAAGATCTTAATTATGATTTATCTAAAGTTAGAAAAAGTAAAAAGGTTAAACCATTTTATATTTCTTTACTTCCCAAAGATATATCTTTGATTGAAGATGTTAAGGAAAGAAAAGAATTATTTATTAAGATAGTCCTTCCACTAATTTTGCAAGAAAATGAAAAAATTGAAGGAGATAGAGAAAAGTTGTTCAAGGTTCTTGCTAAAAAATCTAACAGCAAACAAGAAAGAAATTGGTTAAAATGGAAATTTAATGAATACAAAATAAAAAATTCTGATATTTCAGAGTTAAAAATAAGAATGGATATTGTTCCAGTATCTTTAGCTATTGCACAGGCAGCAATAGAAAGTGGATGGGGAACTTCAAGATTTGCGCTAGAAGGTAATGCATTATACGGTCAGTGGACATGGTCGGATAATGGTTTGAAACCTTCGGAAACTGATGATGATAAACAGCATAAAGTTATGCGATTTAAAATTCTTACTGCATCAATTAAAGCCTACAAAAAAAACTTAAATACTCATAGCGGTTATATAAAATTTAGAGAAGCAAGAGCAAATTTAAGAAACCGAAATGAAAAAGTCACTGGATTAAAATTGACTCAATATTTAGATAAATATTCGGCCCAGGGAAAGAAATACACAGAATTATTAAAAACAACAATTAAAAAAAATTCACTTTCAGATTTTGAAAACGCAAAACTTTTGTCTACTGGTTTGAGAAGAGAAATTA
>AZYC01000047.1 GCA_000513075.1 alpha proteobacterium SCGC AAA288-G21
TTCCTTCAAACAAATTGATTTTCGAAAAGATATTTTTGTCTTTATAATTTATGGGTTTGAGATCTTTTGTTCTTATCCAGCGATTTTCAAATTTAGTAAAAGAACCATATTTTTCTTTTGCATAAATTTTTGAAGCAAAGGTTAATTTTTTGTTTTGTTTAGCTTTATTAGAGTGTTTTCCATAGACGTTTGCCGCCAAAACTGAAACTTTATGTGTTGGTTTAAGCGGATTAGTAAATTTTTTTCTATTTATGAAACCAACATAGTTATCAGTATGTAATTTTATCTTATACCAATCTCTAAACTTTCTTAAGACGGTAAAATTTTCACCGTATAACATTTGCGTAACTATTTTTGAAACAGGGCTCTTTTTATTATAAAGATTTATAATAGGATAGTTGTTAGAAAATTTATTTCGCACTGAGTTTTAATTTGTTTCTTATTATCCACAAACAAATTAAAGAAGGAATCACCATGACAGTAGTAATTACAAAAAATATTCCCCAATCACCGTTCAACCAATCAACCAATTCTCCCGAAGATGCCGCTAACGTGGTTCGTCCAAGTGTTCCTATCGATGCAAGCAAAGCATATTGAGTTGCTGTATATGTTCTGTCTACCAGTAATGAAATGAAAGCAACAAAAGCAACGGTTGCGAATGCTGCAGCAATATCGTCTAATAATACAGCAGCAGCAAAAAGCCACTCAGATTTTCCTGACCAAGCAAGGGCAGCAAACAACAGATTCGTAGCTGCCATTAATATTCCAGAGACAAACATTGCTTTAACTACTCCAGAACGTATTGCAAACAAGCCTCCCAGAAGGGTAAATACAACTGTGGTAATCCATCCTATACCTTTGGAATAAAGTGCAATATCACCTTTAGAAAATCCCATTTCTTTGTAGAAGACAATGGACATACGTCCAAGAAAAGCTTCTCCAATTTTAAAAAGGAATACAAATCCAAGAATACCCAAAGCAATGGCTAGACCATTGCGCTTAAAAAAACTTATTATAGGACCACCAATTGTTCCGCTGATCCAAGCAATTGATTTTCCAATAATCCCAGAAGATCCCAGCTTTCCTTCTATCATTTGATCAGTTTGTCTTTGAGCTTCTTGTCTTTCAGTAGGCTGTGGTTCATGAACGAACATTAAACCGATGTTGCAAGCAATTAAAATTATCCCAAGTACCAGAAAAGTAGTTTGCCAATAATTTTCGATACCGGCATTTTGAAAATATTCCGCAGCATTTAGTGCAACCACACCACCCAATTTATAACCAGTCCACCAGCCAACAACTGCCATAGCAGCGCCAGCCTGCATAGATGTTCCCTCGTTTTCTCCAATTTGTTCAATTCTCAAAGCATCTATGGTTATGTCCTGAGTTGCTGAGGCAATAGCAATAACCAAGCCGATCGAAATAACTGCTCCGAGATCAGAATCTTGAACCATTTTTTGGGTATCCGAACTTGAATCGTTTACCATTTTTAGTTCAAGTACT
>AZYC01000048.1 GCA_000513075.1 alpha proteobacterium SCGC AAA288-G21
AAAAACTATAAAGTTTCTTACCCACCTAGCAAAAGATTGTTGGATAAAATTTCCAAAATTCATATCGGTTATAGAAGCGTTTTTACTTGGTATATGTGGAGATCAATAGATTCAGGCGAAGTTGAATATTAGTCTTTTCCAATATTTAATCCAACCATAATTTATATTTTTCAATATTATTCTGAATATAATTAGGAAGGAGTTTTAAATCTATAGTTGTTAGTTTTTGACCTTTATTAAATTTAGATATACGCTTGTCTACTTTAAGATCATAAATCGGTTTTTTTTCCCCCATAATTTTATCAATTTTTTCAACACTTAAAGGTTCGATGTCAAACTCTCTATGATGTAAATAAGATTTAAGTTTTTCTTCTAAAGCCTTTGCATTTTTTATGTTGGAGAAATGCCATCCTCCATCATTTACAAAATAAATATTTTGATATTTTACTTTTGAAAATAAGGTATCTATTCGCCAAAAAGAATAAGTTCTATCTTTAATATTTCTTAGCCACTGGGGAGAAATTAAATCTTTTTTTTTACAAACCTTGGTTCCAAACCAATTAAAGGAATCCATATACAAATTTAGCTTGTAATAAAACATTTTTTGTTGAAAAAAAATTAACTTATTTTTTATTTTTTTTAAATCCAACTTTTCGAGATTTGGAATTTCATCAGCATCAGATATCATGATGATATCCTCAGGATCTGCTTCTTTGAGACCTGTAACAATATAATTTCTATGATAATTTTCTCTTTTAATAGCATTAAAAATATAATCATGAGATTTTAAAACCTCATCATCTTTGTTATCTACGATTCCTATTCCACTAGGTTCATGGTCTAAAACAAGGTAACTTATTTTATTTTTAAAATGATTAAATTTATTAATATCAAATAATAAATTCCTTTTTTTACCACTGTGAGTAAACTTACTTTCAACAATTATAAACTTATCGACGTAGGGATCTAGACAATTGAGACGAATATCAACGACTGTATCTTCGTCATAATACATAAAACAATCATAAACTTTCATAGGTTAAATTATATTATATTTATTTCATTTAAACGTAAATTAGCAATCTTACATACTTGTGAAATTGCTTCTTTAAATTCATCATCAGTACTATTTAGAATTCTTTTTTTAAATTTATTTAAAATTTCTTTTTTGTTTTTACCTCCAACAGCAAGTATAAAAGGGAAACCAAATTTTTTTTTATACTCATTATTAAAATTTTTAAATTCTTTAAATTCTTTTTCTGAACATTGATCCAGTCCCGCCCTGTTTTGTTCAGTACGAGAATCTATGTTAAGCAAACTAATCTTTGTTTTATCAGCTAAATCGGGATGTGCTCTAATAATTTTCAACTGATTTTCCTTACTAGTAGTCTTAAAAATTTCTAATATTTTCGAACACAAGTCTTCAAAACTATTAAAAGGTTTTTGATTATATAATCTTTCTGCAATCCATTTAGTTTTTTCAAAAATATTAGC
>AZYC01000049.1 GCA_000513075.1 alpha proteobacterium SCGC AAA288-G21
TATTTTGGGTATGTCCATTAATCGATGAGTCAAAAAAATTAGATTATGAAGCGGCAGTAAAAAAATTTGAATATTTAAATAAAATTTTTACTGGAAAAGTTGGATTAATTCATGGGTCACTTAAAAATGAACAAAAAGAAACTGTTCTAAGAAATTTTTTAGATAAAAAGATTCAAATATTAGTATCAACTACTGTAATCGAAGTTGGCATCGACTTTCCAAATGCAAACGTCATTGTTATCGAAAATTCAAATAAATTTGGTTTATCACAACTTCATCAATTAAGAGGAAGGGTTGGAAGAAATAACATGCAGGCAACTTGCATTTTATTATATAAAAAAAACCTGAGCGAAAATGCAAAAAAAAGAATAAATATACTGAAATCAACAAATGATGGTTTCAAAATAGCAGATGAAGATATGAAATTAAGAGGTTTTGGGGACATATTAGGTTACAAACAAAGCGGCATTAAAGAA
This sequence comes from alpha proteobacterium SCGC AAA288-G21, assembly GCA_000513075.1. GTDB lineage: Bacteria > Pseudomonadota > Alphaproteobacteria > Pelagibacterales > Pelagibacteraceae > AAA240-E13. Next base: position 477 of record AZYC01000049.1, read on the forward strand.
TTTAAATTAGCCGACCCAATTCATCACGAGAAATTATTTAAAATGGCAGAGATGAATATCAAAGAAATTGAAGATAAAGAACAAAATCTAAAAAAATATGAACCATTAATAAAGTTATATGATAAAGCTGAAATTATTAATCAAATTGATTCTTAAAAAATTATTAAGGTTCTGAAGATCCCGCGGATACAATAAATCTTGATGCTTCCTCAAAAGACATATCTAAATAAATCACTTCTTCTTTAGGAAACATTAATAAAAAACCACTAGTTGGATTTGGGGTTGTGGGAACAAATACATTAACTAAATGTTGTTTTGATTTTTTGCTTATCTCTCCCTTATTTTCCCTTGTGGCAAATCCTACTGCCCACGAACCTTTGCGTGGGTATTCAACCAATACAACATTTTTTTTATTTTGATCTCTTTTGTTAAAAATCTCTAACATTTGCTCAAATGCAGAATATATAGTTCTTAAAATAGGAATTCTTTGCAGAATATTGTTAAATATTTCTAATAATTTTTTTCCAATAAAAGACAAAGACAGCCATCCAATAAACGTTATTAAAATAATTGAAATGATTATTTCAACTCCCGGTATATCGTATGGTAGATAATGGTTTGGGTTCAGTTCCTTGGGTAATATTTTTGATGAAATTTTAGTAATGAATAATGTCAGGTAAACAGTTATGCCTATAGGAATTAGAACCACCACTCCTGCAATAAAATTATTTCTCAATCTTGCTAGAACACTTCTTTTTTTTTGTGATTTTTCCATTGATTATGGATAAGTAAATTGTAAAATAAAATCATGTAGTGCAATCAAATAAAGGATTGGTAATTTGTAGTTCAAATTCATAACTTTATGCAGATTTTAATTTAAATGAATTATACTGATATCATAAACAGACGCAAATTTCTTAGGTTTATTAGCTGTTGCACTTGTGGATTG
>AZYC01000050.1 GCA_000513075.1 alpha proteobacterium SCGC AAA288-G21
GAACGTTTTCCCATTTTATGTTTAATTATTATATTATTTTTTGTCTACAGTTTTCGGGGTCTTCAGAAGTCCAACGTCTATGTGGTGATCCGCAATTCAGTAGGGGGCGTTCTGTTGCCCGGTGCCCAGACTTTTCTTTTGTTATTTAATACCCAATAAGGCGACATGTGATGCTGTTCTGTAAAGGTTAATATCAGCGTCTTTTGTATTAATAATATGTACACTCTTGCAAGAAGACTTAATTTGCCGATAGTTTCTAAAAACAGAATAAGAATAAGCTAAACCATCACCTTCGGACAAAGTATAGCCTTTTCCTTTAGTCTTAATAAAATTTACTAATTTCCATAATCGTAAGGCATATAAAATTTGTTTTATAGATCTTTTAACCTTAGATCCTTCACCAAGGTTGTTATTATCAGATATAAATATTGCCTTTTTTGAAACTCTTAACATTTCGTCAATGACTAATTTGTTATTTCTTATATGATGAAGAGTTCCAAACTCACAAACTAAGTCAAATTCCGAATTTCTAAAATTTAATTTTGTTGCATCTCCATCAATCAATTCTTCTTTGGGTACTCTTTGTGAATAGGCTATTTCTCTTAACTCTTTAACAGGTTCAATTCCAATTATCTTTATTTTTGGACATAATTCTTTTAAATATTTAAGACCCCTCCCAGTGCCGGAACCTATATCTAAAATAGACTCAATTTTAAGATAGTTTGTTAAACCCGCTAGGCAAGATAGTGCAAAAAAATGTTCATCGGTTTCATCTGCATTATGTATTTTTTCATACTGATCAGCAGTTCTTTTGTAATAGCTTTTTTGAATATTGATTTCATCAATATTTTCGTTTTTCATTTGTTTAAAATTAACATAATTAAAGCATAATAACGATTACTTAAAATACGAAGGGGCGCTCTGTATCTCGGTCGCATTATTGATAACCTATATTAATATCCAATTATTATAAGGTGTATGCTATTTTTCTCCTAAGATGACTCCGTTGAGGAGTCGGGTTAAACTTTACCAAATGAAAAAACTATCTCTATACGTCTTTAAACTTCGTTGAACATTCATTGAAACTTCATTGAAAAATTGAAATAAAAAAACCCCCAGAAGTATTTGGGTGTCTGCCTTCAACTTAGGTGTATGCTAAAGTGTATGCTCTTAAAATAAAAATAAGTTAATAGAATCAATATTAATTTAATGAGAAAGGACGTTCTGTTGCCCGGTGCCTTGGGCCTTTCTTCTTGTGACGAGAATCTATCAGCGTTAAATTATTATAAGAATAATATCGAATAGCGAAGTAGTTATTTCTGATTTTACTACAAAATTTATGGACGCACTAGCGTAATTTGTTTAATAAAAGATAATGAAAAAAACAAATTTAATATTTGTTACGTTTTTGGGTGC
>AZYC01000051.1 GCA_000513075.1 alpha proteobacterium SCGC AAA288-G21
AAAAAAATTCTGATCTTTAATATTCAATTTTTCTGGAAATTTTATTTTATCGCTAACCAAGAAATTTTCTTTAATGATTTGTGTTAAGTCTCTTAGTTCACCTGCGCCATACACATTTTTATGATTTGCGATTATTTGTTCTACCATAGTTGTTCCAGATCTAGGCATTCCTAGAATAAAAATCATTTTGTTGCTTTTGTTACCTACATTTTCAAGATTTTGAAAATTAATATTTGAAAAAGAATTTTTTATGTTTTCAAATAATTTAACATCATCGTTTATTTGATATTTTATGGCGTCTCTTTTTATTTTGTTACCTAACTTATAATTTTCGAATGATTTCTTATAATTCTTAATATCTTCATAGGCTTTACCAAGACCAAAGTATAATTCAATTTTTTGAAAATTATTTAATGATTGATCTTTTATTTTGTTTTCCATGCTTTTTAAATGAGGATTATTGATATCATATTTCAACGACATACTTAGACTTCTATCAGCCCGGGTAAATTTAGGATTATTTTTTAAAACTGTTTCAAAATACTTTTTTGACTCTTCAAACTTTCCAAGAGCCTGATATGCCATTCCCAAGTTATGAAGCACTATATAGAGTTTGTTATCAATACTTAGCGCAAGCTTATAGCATTTAATTGCTTCCTCATAATTATTTAATTCTTTCTTTACATTTCCTAAATTACTTATTGGATGCGTAAATTTAGGATTTATTTCTATTGCTCTTTCATAATAGTGTTGAGCATTTTTTAAGTCATACATATTATGATACGTGAGGCCCAAGTTATTTATGGCAACAAAAAAGTTAGGATTGTTATTAATAGCAATTTTGTAATATTTTATTGCTTCTAGGAATTTTTTTTGTGACTGCAAACATAAACCGAGGAGATTATAAACTGCTTGGAAATTTGGAAATTTTTTAATCAGCTTTTTTGCTTTTACTTCAGCAGTTATATAATCCTGTGCTTTAAAATAATTTAATATTACTTGCGCTTCTTTTTCTGCTTCTATTTTTAAATTGTCCATAATTAATTTGCTCTTCTTATCCCAACTACGTTTAAATTTGCAGTTTTTTCTATTTTCTTAATAGCGTAATTTATATTCATAATTAAGACTTTTTTTGATGGTCCATAAGCATGTATTAATTTGTTTTTTGACAAGATAATAGCAACATGACCTTTCCAAAAAATTAGATCATTTTTATTAATATTTTGTAATTTAACTTTTTTTTTAAAATAATTTAACTGATCTTTTGTATCTCTTGGGCAAAATTTATTGTTGAAATTAAAAAATAATTGAACTAACGCGGAGCAATCCACTCCATTAAAGTTTTTTCCTCCCCATTTATATTTTCTTCCTTCAAACAAATTG
>AZYC01000052.1 GCA_000513075.1 alpha proteobacterium SCGC AAA288-G21
AAAAAAAAACAACACTACCATCAAATTGGAACATTGATCATAAGCACTACTTTACAATGTATGATCAAAAAGATGGTAGCAACTGCACTATTCCAATAATTCCATTTATCGAGAATAAATTTAGTGATTTATCTCTAATTTACAAAAAAAGATGTGATTATGGACACACCATTAATGATCCCAAAATTCATAGTGATGGTGAATATTCAATTGAGCTAGTATATACTAAAATTAAATAATTATTTTTTTAATAATTTTATTAAATTATTTTAATTTTTTGATAAGTCAAAATGTTTTTTTTATAATTTTTTCTGAATTAAATGTGAGAATAACTATTACAATTTTTTTTTCATATTTAGACGGTTTGTTTATCTTTAAACATCCATATAAATAAAAGCTATAAAAAAAAAATAAATCTAAAAGAAATTATTAATCTTACTATTAATGGTATCAAAATTATATTGTAAATTAAGAAATATTTTTTTTTATAAAATTTCCTAAACTATTTTTCTTTATACTTATATCAAAATTTTTATTAAAACAATTAAAAGCATTTTTTGATAATTTTTTTAATTCCTGATTTTTTAAGTTATTGAATTTTTTTAATATATAAGAAAATTGCTTGACCCGATTTTTTGAAACAAACCCCGCTCTATATTTCAAGATTTCACTTGAAATATTTACTTTGCTAGTAGTAATGACTGGTTTTCCAAAACAGAGTGACTCAACTAAAGAAACTCCGAAATTTTCTCCGTGTGATGACAGTACCATAGCTCTTGAAGCCTGTATTGCTCCCAATTTGAGATCTCCAAAAAGAGCATCTGATATTATAATTTTTTTTTGTAAGTTGTATTTTTTAATTAAATATTTAATTTCTAACTCATACTTACTTCCTGTTAATGGGCCAACAAAAAGAATTATACTTTTAAAGTTATCTTTGAGTTTTTTTACTGACTCAATGATTATTTCACACCCTTTTTTTTCATGAAATCTTCCAAGAAAAAGATAAAATTTTTTATTTTTCAGATTCGGGAATCTTTTAAAAAATTTTTGTAGTATTTTTTTTTTATTAACGATTGGTTTAATAATGCCGTATCGAATAATTTTTTGTTTTATACCCTTGGTATTAACATAGGTTTTTTTTAAAGACTCTTTTTCTCCTAATGAGGTAAGTAAAATTGAGTTAGCAAATAGTAAATTTCTTTTCTCAATTAAAAACCAGTAAATTTTTTTGTATATTTTTTTAAAAAAATTTTGTCTTATATTTGTTCCAAAAAAAGAGTCTAGCTGGCCATGAGTAAATACAAAATATTTTTTTTTTAATAATAACCTAGCTAAAAGGCTATGAAATTGAAAAATACCATGAA
>AZYC01000053.1 GCA_000513075.1 alpha proteobacterium SCGC AAA288-G21
TAGGTCTGTTGTCTATGATAAGTCCATCTGAGTCTTCAAAGTGGATTTCTTTTCCATTTGAATCGTATTCTCTCCTACACCAATATCCATTTGAGTCTTCATAGTAGATTTGATTTCCATTAGAATTAAACTCTCTCTTCTCCCAATCTCCATTTGAGTCTTCATAGTAAACTCTATTTCCATTAGAATCATACTCACTCTTTACCCAATATCCATTTGAGTCTTCATAGTAGATTTCATTTCCATTCTTATCGTTAATCTCAAATGGAAACTCTTTGATGTTGAGCTGTTGTGCGATTGTCTTTTTCATTTCTGTTTTCATTTCTGTATTTGTTTATTTATGTATTTTTTCCACCACTTAACCGCAGGTGGATACTCGGTTTATTAGAATTGTAGACGTTCAAACGTCTTACCATTTTCAGTCATAACGTAGTAGTGAGTGTCTTTGTGAAGAGTAAAGAACTTTCCATCTTCATCAGATATAATTCCATCTGCTCCCTCAGATGTTACCTGATGCATATTGCAGAAGTCTTGAAATTCTTTGGGATTGTAGAGTTTACTCATAACTGAGTAGTTGTCCCCTAATTCGTAATTGCGGGCGATTCGACCTTCGTCAATCATTCTAAGTATAAACATAGTGTTTAGATTTATGTATGTGTTTATTTATGTATACCTTAATATACGAAAAAAGGATTGGAAATCCAACCCTTTCTTTAAATTTATTTCTCTTTGGTGTTAGAAGGTTTCTTCCTTGTAATTCTTAATACATTCCTCCTCCATTAGGTCAACCCATTTTGAGTAGGAGATTTCTTCTCTATTAAGTTGCCATTCCAACTCTCTTACAAATCCTTGCTTTAAGTATTTACCCATTACTTCTTAATTTTAACCACATAATTTATGTACTGTGGTTTATGTGAATTATCATACTGATGATAGGTAATGTATGAATTGATTATTCTAGTACCACTTTCATTTACCCAATCTATAAACTCACTATGTTTCTTCATTCCATCCGTTCCCGTATGGAAAGACACCTCTTTGATTTGTGATTTAGTAAACAATCGTTTTAACCACTTCATCTCTCTTTGGTGTTAAAGAATTCAGATAAGTTATCATATAAAGATATAATTTCATTATCAGTTAGTTCACTAACTTGCTGCATTAACGAAGCTCTTAACAACTCTATTTCTTTATTTCTATCACTCATCTCTCTTAATCGTCTAAATGGTCAAACTCTCCGTATGTATGAATCTTATAACCCGTCTCAATTGGTTCAAAGTTACTGATACATAATCCTTTTAACTCATCATCACCAAAGCGTTCATATAAGTTTGTGTGAGTGCTGAGGTAAGGACCTCCACA
>AZYC01000054.1 GCA_000513075.1 alpha proteobacterium SCGC AAA288-G21
TCAAAAACTTTATCAAGGAGTGGATGTTGAAGGAGATACAATTGGTTTAATTACATATATTAGAACTGATGGAACTCACATTTCAAATGAAGCTATTACAGCTTTTAGAAAATATATTACGAAAAATTTTGGTAATAACTACTGTCCAGATAAACCGAATAACTATTCTGGGAAAAAAGCTAAAAACGCTCAAGAGGCGCACGAAGCAATACGCCCTACTGACGTCACAAATTCACCCTTGAAGGTTAAGAAATTTTTAAGTTCCGATCAGTATAATCTATATGAATTAATTTGGAACAGAGCTTTGTCTTCTCAGATGCAAAATGCTGAATTTGATAGAAATACTATCACTATCTCTTCTACGGATAACAAAATTAAATTTAGAGCGACTGGATCTGTTATAAAATTCGATGGATTCTTAAAATTATATAATTATTCAGAAAATTCTCTCGAAAGAGAAAACGTTTTACCTTCTGTTAAACAAGGAGAAGTGAAAATTAATAAAATCATAGATGAACAACATTTTACTGAACCACCTCCAAGATACTCGGAAGCTAGCTTAGTTAAAAAGTTAGAGGAATTAGGCATAGGAAGACCTTCAACTTACGCAAGTATAATTTCTGTTTTGTCAACACGGGGATATGTAGAACTTACTAACAAGAGATTTTACCCTACTGACAGGGGTAAACTAATAACAGCATTTCTTGAAAAATTATTTACTAAATATGTAGATTACAATTTTACAGCAAATTTGGAGGAACAACTTGATAATATTACCTCAGGAAAAGAGGGATGGGTGGGAGTTTTAAATGAATTTTGGAAAGATTTTAGTTCTAATGTTCAAAATGTTAAGGAAAAAAGAACAAGAGAAGTATTAGATCTCCTTAATGATAGTCTTGGAAATTTAATTTTTGAAAAAGACACAAATGGTCAAATTGACAGAAAATGTCCACTTTGTAAAAACGGTGTACTGAGTTTAAAAAATAGTTTTAGAGGAGGTGCTTTTATTGGTTGTGTCAATTATCCAGAATGTAAATTTACAAGACCTTTGTCTAAATCAAAAGCTGCGCAGCAAAATGCTTTGGCTGAACCAATTTTGATTGGTAAACATGATAATGGAAATGTAATATTTATTAAAAATGGAAGATTTGGTCCTTACCTCCAATATGAAATTATTCAAGATGATATTAATAATGGAATAAAAAATAAAAAAAAATCTAAAAAAAAAGAAAATAAAAATTTTAAAAATGTATCTATTCCGAAAGGTTTATCTATAGAATCTGTAGATTTAGAAAAAGCTAAGTAT
>AZYC01000055.1 GCA_000513075.1 alpha proteobacterium SCGC AAA288-G21
ATTTATAATCATGGACAAGATACACACGACGCACCATCAAAGAATTGTCTTTGGAAAAATGGTGTAAGAAATATGGCTTCTTTAGTTGGAGAAAAGGTTAATGAAAAAGAAATAATGGTTTACATTTTTTGTACTGATCATTTAGCCGGAGATGATAAAAGACTTTGGAAAAAGAAAAAATTTAAACCTCCTTATAAAGGAGTAACCAAGCTAGAAAAAAGATTGAATGCAAATTTAGAACTCATCGATAAATTTGTATCAATGGGAATTCAAAATAAACAAATTATTATTACAGGCCAATCCTGTGGTGGTTGGATGAGTTTAATGCTTGCATCAAGGTATCTTGAAAAAATAGGTGGTGTAATTACTACAATGCCTGCCTGTTACGGAGAAATAACAAAAGACTTTAAAGTTAAAAAAAGGGGAATAGAAAAAGCATTAGAAAAATTTAGAAAAAAAGAAGGCGATGGACCTGCAGATTTAAGAGAAAAGCAAATTAATGAAATTAAACAAAGTAATAATTTACCTGTTTTAGTTTTCACACATCCAATGGATCCTTACGAAGGTTTATTATCTGATTGGGTAGAAGAAATTCCAGGTGTTCAGAGAATAATAATATCTGGGGATTTAAAAATTAATGGAAAAAAATGTAAAAGAATTGGTATTAACAACGGTAAAAAATGGTCAGAGCCAGTTAAGAATGCTCACTACATTATCATGGGAGATTGTTTTCAATACTATAATCCTGTTATTTTAGAATATATTGCATCAAGAACAAAATAAATAATTCAAGTATGATTTCAGCTATTTTGCTAGCCGCAGGTCAATCCACAAGAATGTATGATGATAATAAATTAATTAAAAAATATAACAAAAAATATTTAATTAACCACATTATAGACAGCTTAATAAAAAGCAAGGTAGACAAAATAATTGTTGTTTTAGGTTTTCAAAGTTCAAAGGTTAAAAAAATAATAGTTAAAAATAAAAAAATTAATTTTGTTTTTAATAAGAATTATAAATCTGGTATGGCAAGTTCAATTAAAACCGGTTTAAAAAGAATTTCAAAAAAAAATATAGGATTTTTAATTATTCATGCTGACATGCCTAAAATTTCGAAAAAAATTATAAACAGACTTTGTGATGCCACTAAATTTAAAGATAGGAAGATATTTGCACCAATTTATAAGAGAAAAATAGGAAATCCTGTGGGTTTTAAATATTCTATGCTTAAATCACTTAAAAA
>AZYC01000056.1 GCA_000513075.1 alpha proteobacterium SCGC AAA288-G21
ATTGTTTATTTTTAAAAGGATTTTACTTCTTCTAGCAATTTTTTTTTGCAATAGCAAATGCTATTATTTTAGGTATGTCCTGGGATGAACCTTGGCATTATAAAAATGGTATTGTTAGGCTAAGATATTTATTCTCTCTTGGGGAATATGAACATTACGACATATGGTTTAATATAAAATATTATCCTGGATTGTATGATGTTATTAGTAGTTTTATTTCACAGATATTCCCAAAAAAATATTTTGTTGAGGTTCATCATTTAATTAATTTTATTTTTGGGATTTCAACAGTATTTTGTTCATATAAAATTACATCTAAATTATTTGACAAATTCACTGGAACAATACTTTTTATTCTAATCTTTACTAATTCAATTTTTTTTGGACATATGTCTATCAACCCAAAAGATACAATCCTAGCCTTCTGCTTTGTTTATACTTTATACTTTGCTTTAAAATATATAGATAATTTTAAAAATAAAAAAAAAAGATCTCGTTATACATATCTGCTTGCTTTAGTTGTTGGATTGGGATCTGGTACCAGGTCAGCTTTTATTATTTCATTATTACCAATTTTTATTTTTGTAATTTATAAAATTTATTATTCAACTTGGCAAAACGAAAACAAAACAAAATTTTATGCAGATGTGTTTAAAATTGCATTTCTAGCATACTTATTAATGATTATAGCATGGCCCCAAACTCATCAAAATATTGCCTATTTGCCATTTATGTTTATTTGGGAGTCATTAACTACAGCTCCAATTGGTACAGATTGGGGTCTATTAAATGGAGAGTATTACCTAGCTAGCGATGCACCAAAAAACTATTTACTATTAAATTTTATTTATAAATTTCCTGAATTTATACTTTTATCAATACCTTTATTTTTTATATTATATAGGAAAATTTATTCATTTTTTTCCAATAAAGGTGTCAATTTTAAGGAAAATTTAATATTTATATTATTTATAATTTTCTATCCGACTACAATAATTATTTTTTTAGGTACAAAATTACAAGATGGGTTGAGATACTTTTTATATATTGTGCCATTCATTTTAATTATTCCTTCTATTTTATATTCTTATTTGCTACAAAATATAAATAAAACGATTTGTAAGATTATTTTAATTCCAATTCTTATATTATTTATTTTTTACATTAATATTTTCTTTCGTTTAAATCCATATCAATATGTTTATTTAAATTCC
>AZYC01000057.1 GCA_000513075.1 alpha proteobacterium SCGC AAA288-G21
TAATAAACCCCTTGGAAACACAAGAACTTTTAAGTGAAAATAAAAAATTTAAGTTTGCAAAAAAGCTAACCAAAAGTACAATTTCATTACCGTGCTATCCCAGTCTGAAAAAATCAGAATTAATTAAAATTGGTAAAGAAATTACAAAACTAGAAAAATACTTTAATTAAAAGTGATAATTTCGGGTCATCAACCAGTTTATTTACCTTGGCTAGGTCTTTTTCATAAAATGATGTTATGCGATATATTTGTTTATATGGATACTGTTCAATATCTTGATGGAGATTGGAACAATAGAAATAAAATTAGAACTGGAAACAGTGAGTTACTCTTAAGTATACCAATAGATAAGAAAAATTCTAATGGAAAAAATTTAAATGAAATAAAAATTTTTAATCAAAATGCAGAACATAAGGATTTTTGGCAAAGAAAACATTGGGAAAGTATAAAATTAAACTATAAAAAATCTTACTTCTTCGAACATTTTAAAAAAGATCTAGAAAAAATGTATCTAGATATTAAATGGGAAAATTTAGTAGATGTTTGTTGGCATCAATTTAATTTTTTTAAAAAATGCTTCGGAATAAATTGCAGAATTGTAAGAATGTCTGAAATAAAATTCGAAGGAAAAAAAGATGATTTAATTTTAAACCATTGTCTTAAATTAAATGGTAATGCTGTAGTATTTGGTCAAAAGGGCAAAGACTATGTAGATACAAATAAATTCGATAAACACAATATCAAGATATACTTTCAGAAATATAATCACCCGGAATATAAACAAAGATTTGTTGGTTTTTTCCGAAATTTATCAGTAATTGATTTACTTTTAAATCATGGTCCAGATGAAAGTAAAAAAATATTGATGAGTAATAATATAACTAAAGATGATTTAGTAAAATCAAATAAATGGTATAAAAAAAATTAAAATGAATTTTTTAAAGAAATTGCCTTATATAATTGCCGAAGTTGGCGTTAATCATAATGGAAAAATAGATAATGCAATTAAGTCTATAAACCTGGCTGCAAAATCTGGAGCAAATGCAGTAAAATTTCAGTTGTTTAAAACTGATGAATTTATGTCGCAAAAAAAATTATCTTACAAATATAAAACTGCAAAAGGTTTCAAAACTGAAAATATGTATAAAATGTTTAAAAGATTAGAATTTTCTAATACATGGA
>AZYC01000058.1 GCA_000513075.1 alpha proteobacterium SCGC AAA288-G21
ATTATATAAAGATTTAAAAATTAATAAAAAAAGGGTAAAAATAATTACGTTTAATAGTCTTACAACTTCTTTATGTAAAGAACATAAAGCCAATTTGATATTAAGAGGTCTAAGAGCTGTATCTGATTTTGAATATGAATTTCAGTTAGCAGGAATGAATAAAAAGTTAAACCATGAAATCGAAACAATTTTTTTAATGGCAAATATTGAAAACCAAGTCATTTCCTCAGGTCTTGTTAAAGAAATAGCACAATTGGGTGGTGATATGGATAAATTTACTACAAAAAGCACCGTTAGAGTATTAAAAGAGAAATTAAGGTGAACAGATTTTTTTGTTTTGTATTTATATTATTATTATCAACCCAATTATTTGCAGAGGAGAATATTATGATTTTGAAGTTAAAAGACGGTGAAGTAAAGATTAAACTTTTTTCTGACATTGCACCAAATCATGTAAAAAGGTTTAAGACTCTTACTGAATCAAATCAGTATGATGGCGTTGTTTTTCATAGAGTAATAGATGGATTTATGGCCCAGACCGGTGATGTGGAATTTGGAAACTCTACAAATGATAAGTATGATTTGGCTAGGGCAGGTACTGGAGGATCTGATTTACCAGATTTAAAAGCTGAATTTAGTAATATTGCTCATGAAAAAGGAATTTTGTCTATGGCAAGATCAGCAGATCCTAATAGCGCCAACAGTCAGTTTTTTATTTGTTTTGCAGACGCTCCTCATTTAGATAGAAATTACACTGCATTTGGTAAAGTTATTGAAGGAATGGAATTTGTGGATAATATCAAAAGGGGAGATGGTTCAAGCGGATCTGTTAGTGACCCTGATAAAATTATTAGTTTAAAAAGTGCAGAATAGTTTTCCAATTCATCATGGCATTAAAAAAGTTTTCTTTTAATGTTATAAAAAAACATAAATATGCAAGGCGAGGTCAAATCGTAACCTCTCACGGTTTAGTGGATACACCTTGTTTTATGCCAGTTGGTACTCAAGGGACAGTTAAAGCAATCTTTCCTGAAGATTTAATTGCATCAGGAACTCAAATGATCTTATCAAACACATATCACTTATTGCTGAGACCGGGAGTAGATAGAATTTCTTCATTAGGTGGATTACAT
>AZYC01000059.1 GCA_000513075.1 alpha proteobacterium SCGC AAA288-G21
ACCAAAATATATTTATCATTCCAAGTGTAGATAAACCACCTGCTACTCCAATCATTATTAACAATACCCAATCCATTACTCAGCAAATTCAGTTTCAATAGCAATTTGAACGTCAATGTATTCCATTAACTCTTTCTTGTCCTGCTCATTCATTAATTCTGATAGGGTAGAGTCTTCAACTAATATTTTAATTAATCGAATTGCATTTATATTTTCCATAATTATCCTACTTTACGTTTAACAATCTTAACCAAATCATAACCATAATCAAATTCAATATTTGGAGCATCAAAAGCTGTAATTACACCATCAACATATTGTTGTTTTCTAGTTTCGGCTGCCTCATGTGTTGAAAATACCTCAACATTGCTTCCAAAACCCTCGAAATCATATCCTTTAAGTAATACAAATACTTCCATAACCTATTATTTAAAATTCAACATCAATACTACTCAACTCACCCAATGTGATATCAAGCATAAAATCTAGCTCATCATCAGTAATAAAACTATTGGCATAGCCCTTAAACAAACTATCCATTTCCAATCTTCTGTATTGCGTCAATTTAAACATAACTTTTATTTTGCGGCGTCTCGCCTTATTCAACACGTTGAATATACGAAGTCCCTCTCGGGACTCCAAATATTTAGTTGCTTACTTTATATAAACTTTAACACCTATTTTATTAACATACTTATCACCTACTAATTTAAATGGTAAATGACCCCAAATTACAATTTTATCTTCTAAACGCTCATCAGCATTGATTTGGTATTTATCCATACCTAAATAAACCATACCTAACTCACTTGGATTGAATGTAATTGTCATATCTTATCTGTTCATGTAATTAATATAAGCATCCTCGTGAGCAAACATTGCTTCACTAGCCATCAACAAACGTAATTCCTTATTGACTTTTTCTTCAAACGCAACTGCTTTTTTATGACGCTCAACTACCTCAACTGGAAATTCATCTGGTTCGTGTAATTTAATGCTGTCAAAAAACATTACTTCTAAACTTCTACGACTGAAATGAGCATGTAAATCATCAATAATAACATCCATTCTACCACCATCAGCATCCTCA
>AZYC01000060.1 GCA_000513075.1 alpha proteobacterium SCGC AAA288-G21
CTTTTTTGTATGAGGGCCCTAGTAGAATGCGTAGGGCTAATCAGGGTTTAGAAGAATTAAGAAAACATGTTGATACAATCATTGTTGTTCCTAATCAAAATTTATTTAAGGTGGCTAATGAGAACACTACGTTAGAAGAATCTTTTTACCTATCTAACAACGTTTTAAAACATGGTGTTCAAAGCATAACAGATTTAATGGTCAAACCTGGACTTATCAATTTAGATTTTGCCGATGTTGAAAGTATTATGAAAAGTATGGGCAAAGCAATGATGGGCACAGGTGAAGCTGAAGGAGAAAAAAGAGCACTTCAATCTGCAGAATTGGCCTTAAACAATCCACTAATTGATGAATATTCTTTGCAGGGTGCAAAAGGACTTTTGGTAAATATTACGGGAGGAAAAGATTTAAAACTTTTTGAAGTAGAGGAAGCTGTAAATAAGGTAAGAGCAGAAGTTGATTCTGAAGCCGAATTAATAATTGGTTCTATTACGGACAGTTCATTGGAAGGAAAAATGAGAGTATCCATTGTTGCTACCTCTTTAGATGGCATATCACCAGAAGAAAAATCTGTTGTTAGTATGGTTCACCGAATTCACAATAGAAACACTGGTTATTTGAATTCTGCAATAAATCCAAATGCTGTTAATGTAGCAAATAAAGATGTTGGCTTGAATTCAACAGCTGTTTACGGAGCTAACGCTTTGAAAATAGATCAAGATTTAGAAAGAAAAAATGTTTCGGTAGAACAAAATAGCAAAAGTATACAAGACGATTCATTAAATGAAATCTCTTTAGATAGTCTTGGCTATATAGAAAATGCTGAACAAAATAATCAAGAAGAAAATCAACAGCAGACAGATATAGTTCAAAGTGTGAACCAGGAAGAAAAAGAAGAAACCACACCCCAACTATTTACTGAAGAAGAAGACGCTGATGCCTCCAAAATAGAAGAGGATCTTCAAAGTGGATCAGAGAGCTTAATTAACGAAAATCAGGAAGAAGATTTTGAAATTCCTGCATTTTTAAGAAAACAAAAAAACTAATGAATGATGAATTAAATAATAACAATGAATGCCACCATG
>AZYC01000061.1 GCA_000513075.1 alpha proteobacterium SCGC AAA288-G21
CACTTTTCCATAATCATTTCCGAGGGTGTTTAAAAAATAAATCAATAAGTAAAAGGGGAAATTTTCTTCCATGGTTTACTTATCCATTAATAGAATTATTAAAAAATATAAATTTTGAAAATAAAAAAATTTTAGAATTTGGTTCAGGTTGTTCAACACATTTTTTTTTAGATAAAAAAGCAATAGTGACTACTTATGAAGAAAGTAAAAGTTGGATAGAATTCATATCAAACAGAAAATCAGAAAAATTGAAAATTTATAATCGTACAATTAATCAAGAAGAAGAATTGCCAGAATTAATAGGAAAAAAATTTGATTTAATTATTATTGATGGCCATCATAGAAAATCTATACTTCAAAAAATCATAAAAATGAATTTATTAAATAAAAATAGTGCAATAATATTTGATAATTCTGAAGTATATGATTTTTCTGAAACTATTAAACAGGATGAATTTAATTTATTACAAAAGGTAGATTTTTATGGACATACTCCGGCGGTTTTTAGGAAGCATTGTAGCACCGTATTATTTTTTAGAAACGAAGGTTGTTTTCTTTTTGACAGAAATATATCTTTATTAAATAGCTTTGAATTAAACTCGCCAATATAACTTATAAAATAAATGGAATTATTTTTTGGATTTCAGGGTTAATTTGACTAAAAGAAAACTTTGAGGATTTATTTTAACAATTATTTTTTTTGTATTGATATATTTTATATTGGAGAAATTATTTAAAAATGAAAAAAAAAATTGCTGTTATTATATTTACATTTAACTCTGAAAAGATAATAAAAAGAACAATTCTGGCAGCAAAAAAAATAAGTAAAGATGTTGTTATATGTGACTCTTTTTCAAAAGATAAAACAATAAAAATTGCTAAATCATTACATTGTAAAATTGTTTATAGAGATATCATACCTACTTATGCTGCCAAAAGAAATTACATTATAAAAAAATGTAACAAATTATATGATTGGCAATTACATTTAGATTCAGATGAAATATTAAGCAAAAAGTTAATTAAAAATATAAATGGAATAGTTCGATCTAATGATAAAAATTAT
>AZYC01000062.1 GCA_000513075.1 alpha proteobacterium SCGC AAA288-G21
GGGAGCAGTAACAGGATGCATGCCTACGGCAGCATCTCCAATTAGAGCAAATCGATGAGCAATAAATTTTTTTGAATAAGTGGTTATCATCGGATAGGAATATCGTTTTCCAATTAATTTCATCTTTCCAAAAAAATTATTAAAATTGCTCTGTATTTCTTTATTGAATTTTTTATCATCAATTTTCTTTAATGAAGCAGACATTTCTTTGGATACCGTTGTCACGATTGAAGATTGATTTTTAATGTATGGCAATGATGCTTGAGTTTGATTGTAACGAAAAAATTCATAAGCAATATTATTATGAGGCTTCTCATGTTCCATTCGGCAAACAATCATATTTTTGTTGAAATCGTGAATAAATGCCGAAATACCCATTAATGTTCTAGATTCTGAGAAACGACTATCAGAGGCAACAACCAATGATGCTTTTATTTTCTCACCATTAGATAATTGGATTGAAGAATATTCATTACTACTACTATCTATCGATATACAATTTACTTCATCCAACAAGGTTACATTTGAGAGACTTGTTAATCTTTTATAAAGAAATTTTCTAATTAAATTGTTTGGAATCAGATAGCCTAAGCATTCTTTTTGTATTTGTCGGTATGTAAAATCCAAAAAATATTTAGAATTACCATTTAGAACCCTTGCTTCTTTGATTGTTGTTATTAACTTGGCAGGTATACTTTGCCAGACATTCAGCTCTTTTAATATATTAGCTGAACGATGAGTTAAAGCGATTTCACGACCATCTATTTTTGGATTTGCAAGAATTTTTTTTGGTTGTTTTTCAATGATAACGATCTTCATATTTGTTTTGGCGAAACTGCAGGCGAAAGCTATTCCCACTGAACCAGCGCCGATAATAGCAATATCAAATATCATTTTATTTTTTTTTGAATTCATAATATTAATTTAAGACTCGATTACCTGGTATTTGTTTAATATATTAATACTGCATCAGCAAAATATCATATTAGTAATCAAGAAGGAACATTTATATAA
>AZYC01000063.1 GCA_000513075.1 alpha proteobacterium SCGC AAA288-G21
CGCTAAGTCAATTCCCAAGGAGAACCTTCTCTTGATAGTAACAGGGTCACAAGGTGAGAGGCGGGCTGCCTCGTCACAACTTGCAAACGGAAAATATCAAGGAATTACCTTAAGCGAAGGCGACTTATTTCTATTTTCTTCAAAAACAATACCAGGCAATGAACGAGGCGTTATAAAAATCATAAATCAGCTATCAGAAAAAGGTGTCGATGTTGTCGATGATAGTTCTGGTAATTATCATGTTTCTGGCCATGCCAATCGGCCGGAACTCTCAATACTGCATGATATAGTTTCACCTCAATTTTTACTACCAATGCACGGAGAATACAGACATTTAAGGGAGCATGTTAAACTGGGAGAAAGTAAAGGTGTTTCCGCATTATTAGCTACCAATGGATCAATGGTAGATCTGACGGGAAATCAGATTAAAATAGTTGATAATATAGATGTTGGCCGAGTCTATTTGGATGGAGCTTCCAAGGTAGGAGCTTTAGATGGAATTATTCGGGATCGAATAAAGCTAGCAGTCAATGGTATAATAGTGGTGAATATTATTTTTGATGAAGACGATGAATTGCTAGGGGATCCCTGGTGTGAAATAAGGGGTTTAACCGATTTTGGTCAATCACAGTGTAATTTTATTGATGTTTTAGAAGAGGATTTGAGCCAATATTTGGGTCGTTCTTTGGGTGATGCACTTAAAGACGATGACAAATTAGAAAAAGATATAAAACGCGTTGCCCGCCAAACCGCTCTGACAGAGATAGGCAAAAAGCCTGAAGTTAGTGTTATAATAAGTAGATTGACTTAATCTAAATTAGCCCACAAGACGATCAGTAAAGCTTTGAGCTAAAAACCCTGGTGTATGTTCGCCTAAGCCAATGACATCTGCCTTACTATCTGAGCCTTTGACTTTTTTATAATTCTTTGGTTTTGCGATCTTATCTTGATCCAATTTAGTTTGATCCACGGATGAATTATTTGAGCGAGTGTCATTTTCACC
>AZYC01000064.1 GCA_000513075.1 alpha proteobacterium SCGC AAA288-G21
GAAATGATATCAACCTGAGCCAGATCACCAGGATTACATGACGTTGATTCAAATATAACTGGAGTCATTTCTCTAGTTCTTGCAAAATAACTATTTTGGTTTTTTAATTCATTTTCAACTAATACCTCAATTTTTTCTCCTTCTAATTTTTTATTTTTATTTAATTGAAAATTAAAAAGTTGGTTCTGGATGATTTTGAGTCTATTTTTTGTAACTTTACTATCAATTTTTTGTAATTTTGCAGCGGGTGTACCTGGTCTTGCACTAAAAATAAATGAATAAGAATTAATAAATTCAATTTTTTTTACTAGATCCAAAGTTTTTTTAAAGTCTTCATCATCTTCTCCAGGATATCCAATGATAAAATCACTTGAAAAACCTATATTAGGATTAATTTTTTTTAATTTCTCAATAATTGAATAATAAAGTTTAATGTCATGTTTTCTATTCATGAGTTTTAAAATTTTGTTTGATCCACTTTGCACAGGTAAATGTAAAAAGGGCATAAGTTTTGAACAATTCTTAAAGCAATCAATCAAATCTTCTGTCATGTCTTTGGGGTGGGAAGTAGTAAATCTTACTCGAACAAGATTTTTAATTTTTTCTAATTCTAACAATAAATTTGATAATTTATATTCTCTACCATCTGATATGAAATGATATGCATTAACATTTTGCCCTAACAAAGTAATCTCTCTAGATCCATTTTCTACCAGGTTTTTTGCTTCATTAATTATTTGATCAAAAGATCTCGAATATTCTGGTCCTCTGGTATAAGGAACAACACAAAAATTACAGAATTTATCACATCCTTCTTGGATAGTTAAAAAGCTTGAAATTTTACTATCACTATTTTTTATTTTCTCTAATTCATCAAATTTTTTAATAACATTAAATTCAGTTAAATTAATTTTCTTATTTTCTCTAAAATAATTTAAAATTTTATCGTTAATTTCATGATAAGATTGAGGACCTATTACCATATCAATATAGGGGTCCCG
>AZYC01000065.1 GCA_000513075.1 alpha proteobacterium SCGC AAA288-G21
TACCAACTGAGCTAACGGCCCAATAAAAAAGCTTTTTAAACTTTTTTTGGATAATATTCAATTATAAAAACATATTTATAAATCAAATTATGTTTATATATTTATCATGAAATTCATCGAACGTTTCGTTATCTATGGTTTCTCTGATTTGTTTCATCAATTGCTGGTAAAAGTTAATATTATGAATGGTTAAGAGCATCGAACCCAAAATTTCGTTTGTATTAAACAAATGGTTTAAGTAATTTTTTGAGTATTTGTTCAGACCACAGAGAGTTACTTTATCATCTAAGGGCGCATTATCGTCTTTAAATTTCGAATTTCTAATATTAATTCTACCATTCCAGGTAAAGGCTAGTCCTGTTCTACCTGACCTTGTGGGCAAAACACAGTCGAACATATCCATACCTCTCTTTACAGCACCTAAAATATCAGAAGGCATACCTACTCCCATTAAGTAACGAGGTTTATCTTTAGGCATGTAATCTTTAACAACATCTAAAGTATTAAACATCTGATCTTGAGTTTCGCCAACAGCCAATCCTCCTAATGCAAATCCATCAAAATTTATTTCAATCAGTTTTTCCAAACATTTAAGCCTTAAATCTTTATATAACCCTCCCTGTACAATGCCAAAAAGTCCTTTATGTGGATTTGATCCAAAAGCATTTTTTGATCTCATGGCCCATTCTAGAGATAAGTCCATTGATTGTTTTATAATGTTTTTGTCATTGGTAATTTTTGGGCATTCATCTAGTACCATAAGAATATCTGAATTTAATTTTTTTTGAATATTAATGCTTTCTTCTGGACTTAATATAAATTCCTTTCCATCAATATGAGATTTAAATATTGCCCCAATATTTTTATCAATTTTAGTTAATTTTGATAAAGACATAATTTGAAACCCCCCTGAATCTGTTAAAATTGGAAGTTTACAATTCATAAATTTATGTAATCCACCTAATGAAGAAATTCTATCTACTCCCGGTCTCAGCAA
>AZYC01000066.1 GCA_000513075.1 alpha proteobacterium SCGC AAA288-G21
AAAAAAACCATATTAACTTCCTTCATCGATAATATATCCTTAATTAATATATTCTCTGTCTGTTCCTTAGCTGTAAATTCAACTGAACTAACTTCGGATACAATTTTCCCTGGTAAAAACTTCAGAGTATTTGGATTGGGAGTTTCTTCTGTTTGTACATACATTGTAATTAAGTTTTATATACAAAATAACAAGTTAATTAAATTACAAATTTGCTTTTACTCAATATTTAATACACCAATTTCATTGTAAATTTTATTTAATTTATTATTAGCTATTTTATTCGCTTTTAAGTTGCCTTCTTTTAGGACTGACCTAAGATATTTTTGATCTTTTAGTAATTTATTAATTTCATTCCCAATGGGACAAATTTTGTCTATTAACATTTCTGTAAGTTTTTCTTTTAAAAATGAAAAATTTTTACCACCAAAGTCTTTTAACACGTTTTCCAAACTACTCCCGCTAACACTTTGATATATATTTATTAAATTCTCTGCTTCAGCTCTTGATTCAAATTCAGATTTATTTGAAGGAATTGGCAAACTATCTGTTTTTGCTTTTTTTATTTTTTGAGCAATTATATCCTTGTCGTCTTTTAAATTTATCCTACTTTGATCTGAGGATTCAGATTTGCTCATTTTTTTTTTTCCATCTTTTAAACTCATTATTCTAGAAAATTCTTTTTGTATTAAAGGCTCAGGAATTGTTAAAAAACCTTCACAATTAAAATCATTGTTAAATTTTTGGGCAATATCTCTAGTAAGCTCTAAGTGTTGTTTTTGGTCTTCTCCAACAGGAACATGAGTTGTGTCATATAAAAGTATATCAGCTGCCATTAACGTAGGATAAACAAAAAGGCCTACGCTGGCATTTTCTTTGTTTGCTCCAGCTTTTTCCTTAAATTGTGTCATTCTATTCATCCAGCCAATTCTGGAAACACAATTTAATATCCAGGCAAATTCTGCATGTGCACTTAC
>AZYC01000067.1 GCA_000513075.1 alpha proteobacterium SCGC AAA288-G21
TAAGGTTATGTTTTGTCACATCTAATGAATTTACGTTATTTCTAATAAAGTTTTCATAAATTTTGGTCATTTCTTTTGCAATCATGATTTCTCTATCAGAAAAAAATATTTTGAAAATTTTGATTACTTTATTTATTTTATTAGGAGAAACGAAAAAAATAATTGAATAAGGAAAATCACATAAATTTTTAATCTCATTTTTAATTTGACTTTCTGAATTTGGTAAAAATCCATAAAATAGAAACTTTTCTTCAAATCCACTAACACTTAAGGCTGAAGTTGTCGCTGACGGCCCTGGGATAGGATGGAGTGCAATATCATTTTTAATACATTCTTTTATCAAGATTGCACCCGGATCAGAAATTACAGGAGTGCCAGCATCCGATATTAAAGATACAATTTTATTATTTTTTATTATTTGAATAATTTTCCCTAATCGCTTTTTTTCGTTGAATTTATGATATGATATCATTTTTGTGTTGATATTAAATTTTTTTAGTAATTTTATAGAAGTTCTGGTATCCTCACATAAAATCAATTCCGAATTTTTTAAAATATAAATTGCCCTTAAAGTTATGTCCTGTAAATTACCTATGGGGGTCG
Source organism: alpha proteobacterium SCGC AAA288-G21 (assembly GCA_000513075.1). GTDB lineage: Bacteria > Pseudomonadota > Alphaproteobacteria > Pelagibacterales > Pelagibacteraceae > AAA240-E13. The sequence continues at coordinate 604 of AZYC01000067.1, forward strand.
ACACAACATAAAGCCCCGATTTAATTTCTTGTTTTTTATCCATATTTTCTTTAGATGAAAACTGCATTTTGGATTAATATAATAGTTTAAAGTCTTATGAAATTTATTTTACTTCTTACTTCAATAATTTACCTAAGCTTATCCAATTTTTATTGTCTTGCAAAGGAGGCAAAATCAGATGAAGGTATTTTGAAAGTTGGGCTAATCGTCCCACTTTCAGGAAGACACCAAGAAATTGGAAAATCAGTTCTTAATTCTATAAGACTTGCTTTATCTAAAATAAATAACGATCAAATAGAAATTTTTTCCAAAAGACAACTATTCAAATCCAGAAAAAACCCTGTTTGCTGCCAGACAACTGGAAAGCGAAGG
>AZYC01000068.1 GCA_000513075.1 alpha proteobacterium SCGC AAA288-G21
GTTGTCTTTAAACGATTCATAAAAGAGGAGCGAAAGTCATTTGAGGTGATTAAAAATACTTTAGAAAGTTCATTAATAGAAATCAAGTATATTTCTCCTGAGAGCGATGTTGGTTTACCAGAAAATATTGACTCATCATTTTACGACGACTTAGATGACTAGTAAACCATTCATTAAATGGGCTGGAGGTAAATATACCCTTGCAAATACTTTAAAAGCTTATCTACCATCAGATTTCAGTAATCGCGATTATTTTGAGCCAATGATTGGTGGAGGTGGGATGTTTTTTAATTTACAGCCTCATAACGCCTATTTATCTGATATTAACCCTAAATTGATTCTTACCTACAAATGTATTAAGGCTGATGTTGAATCAATTATCAATCATTTAAAAATACATGAACAGAATCATCATATAAATGAAGACTACTATTACGAAAAAAGAACGGAATTTAATAGAGGGCTTGATAGCAGGTATGAAATAGCAGCACTTTTTATTTATTTAAATAAAACTTGTTTCAATGGACTTTATCGAGAAAATAGTAAGGGAGAGTTTAATGTTCCAAAGGGGAGGACCAGCTCAGGAAAAGTGACTATATGTGATAAAGATAATCTAAGAAATTGTTCAAATATATTCAAAAAAATTAAGTTTGGATGTCACTCCTATCTAGATATCTTACCTAAATTAGATTCAGAAAGTTTTATATATCTTGATCCTCCATACCTACCAGTCAATAGTGCATCTTTTACTAAATATGCTAAGGATGACTTCACGGAACAAATGCACTATGATCTTAAAGGATTTTGCGATAAATTAACGGATATGGGAGCAAAATTTATGATGTCAAATTCAGGAACGCCTAAAACAAAAGAAATATACAATGGATATAATATGAAGCAGATATTAGTAAGTCGTTCGGTAGGATCAAAAAGCAGTTCTAGAAAGAAGGT
>AZYC01000069.1 GCA_000513075.1 alpha proteobacterium SCGC AAA288-G21
ATGTCAATGTTTTTGAAAACATTGACAAATACTTTGTTCCTAAAAGGATTTTCACAGTTGTGCTTAAAGAATATCAAAAAGATGAACGAGGTAGGCATGCTCATAAAATTGACCATCAGATTGTTAGTTGCCCTTTTGGATCAATTAAATTTACCGTAAAGGATGGAATGAATACTAAAACATTCCATATAGATAATCAGTCTAAAGCTGTGTATGTTCCTAGTCATATTTGGACTGAAACAGATTATCTAAAAATTAATACGATTGTAACATGTTATTGCTCTCATAATTATAATGAAAAAAATTATATAAGAAATTACGAAGAGTTTTTGAAGTTTAGAGGATTATGAAAAAGTGTTGATTAATTTCAATACTTTTTTTTGATTCTGCAAACTTAAACCAGGATAAATCGGAAGAGAAATTAATTCTTTAGAAATTTTTTCAGTAATATTAAGATTAATATTTTTTGAATTAAAATAAACCTTTTGTTTATGTACCGGTAATTTGTAATGAATACTTGATAAAACTTTATTATTTTTTAAATAATTTAGTAACCTATCCCTATTTTTAGTTCTTATTACATATAAATGATAAACATGATAATTATCAATGCTTTCTTTAGGTTTCATTATATTGGGATTAAATATCTCTTTATTATAATTTTGAGCAATTTTTCTCCTTTCAGCATTGTCTTTATCTAAGTATTTTAATTTAACATTTAATACAGCGGCTTGAATCTCATCAAGTCTTGAATTTATGCCGATATATCTAGCATTTCTATTTTTATCCCAACCGTATTCTCTCATACTTCTTATTTTTGATGATAAATAATTATCATTACAACTCACTAATCCTCCATCACCAAAACAAGAAAGATTTTTAGTAGGGAAAAAAAAAGAAAAGATGAAAAGTTGTTCTTGACCGCGCCTAAATTGC
>AZYC01000070.1 GCA_000513075.1 alpha proteobacterium SCGC AAA288-G21
ATATTAATTTATTCCCTTTTTTGAATTTTTTATAGATTGGAGTATTATTCTTAAAGCAAAAAAAGAAAACTCTCTTTCTTCGCTGAGGAAAACCATATAGAGAAGAATCAACTACCATCCATTCCACCGTGTATCCTCTGTCATTTAATGAGGCAAGCATATAGGCAAAATCTCTGCCTTTTTCCAATGCAGGAGATTGTAATAATCGATTTACATTTTCAAATAAACAATAAGAAGGTTTTTTCTTGTCAATAACTTCTAAGATTTTATACCATAAATTTCCCTTTTTTCCTTCTAAGCCCTTCGATGTAGCTAGCGTTTGAGCAACTGAAAAATCTTGGCATGGGAATCCTGCTGTTAAAAGTTCAAAATCTGGAATGTCGTGATTTTCTTTAATAACTGTATCAATATCAGTATTTGATAGCGTTTTATCGCCAAAATGATAGCGATATACGTCAGCTGCGGCTTGATTTCTAGGAGTAGATGGTTCATATTGATTAGTCCATACACATTCAAACCTACTATCTGCTTTTTCAAGCCCAACTCTAAATCCACCTACCCCGCCAAACAATTCAACAAAACGCATTAAAACTCTTTATTTGACCAAGCCATAAATTGATCGAGGTTTAAAATTTTTAAATCTTTAGAAAAATTATCCTTTACGTACAGTTTATTTTTCCAAGCTTCTTTTAGCCAAGTTACAGCAGGAATAATAGCATCACCACCATGTACAAAAACACACATAGGTTCTGGAAAATTATTTTCAATAAAATTCATATAAAAGTATGGAATTTTCTCAGATACGCTACCAGATCCTTGTTGCCACTTACACTCTAATCGAAAATATAAATCATCTTTAAAAATTCGATATTCTGAAAAACATCTGGGATTATTG
>AZYC01000071.1 GCA_000513075.1 alpha proteobacterium SCGC AAA288-G21
CATCTACAAGCTACAAAATGGTGGATGTTAGTAGTAAAGAGATAACTCATCGTAAAGCCCTTGCCGTTGGTGAAATAATTTTAAGTTCAGAAGTAATAGAAATGATTAAAAATAAGAAAATTCCAAAAGGTGATCCTCTTGCTATCGCAGAAGTTTCTGGAATTAATGGAGTTAAAAAAACAAGCGAACTGATACCTCTCTGTCACCCTTTGCCTTTGGACCATATTTCTATTCATACGGAAATTGATGAATCAAAGCACTCAATCATTGTTTATTGTTTAGTTTCTGCAAATTCTAAAACAGGGGTTGAAATGGAAGCTTTATCTGGGGTGAACTCAGCTCTTCTAGCTATTTATGATCTTTCAAAAATTGTAGAACCAAATTTAAAAATTACCAATACAAAATTGCTTGTTAAATCCGGAGGTAAAAAGGGATTATGGATTAATCCTGATGGAATACCTAAAGAAATAAAAAACGCTTTAAATATTTAAAATGATTAAATATCAACAGGCTATAAAACTAATTAATAAAGTTTCTTTAAATTTACCTAATGAAAAAATTTCTATACCAGATTCTTTAAATAGAGTTTGTGCAAAAAATATTTTATCACCTTCGATAAATCCATTATCTAATAATACAGCATTCGATGGCTTTGCAGTTTTAGCCAAAGAAACCAAAGGCTTATCAAAAAAAAAGGTTAAAAAATTTAAGATTTTAAAAACTATTGGCGCTGGAGATAATCCAAAAATAAAAAATTATCAAAAAAACTCTTCTGTAGAAATTATGACAGGAGGCATAGTTCCCAAACCTTTTGATTCTATCATACCAGTTGAAAAGATAAAATATTATCCATCTGAAAAAAAAACCAACTCATATTGTTGTAGATCATGAA
>AZYC01000072.1 GCA_000513075.1 alpha proteobacterium SCGC AAA288-G21
TAGGTCGTATTAGATTCAGATCAATAGAAGCTGCGACTATTTTTTTTTCATATTTTCCCTAATTGGCTCTAGATTTTAAATGATATTGTAAACCATCAAATTTAGTGAAAAGAGAATTTATAAGTGGATGTTGTATTGCTTTAGGATGTTCTTTTAAATCAAGATTTTGTTCAGCAACGTATGTTGTGTGTTCAGCTGTATGCACTAAAACGTGATACCAGGGTTTATTTTTTGGAGGACGTGATTGAGCTACTTGTTCATACCACTCATCCGAGCTTTGATAGAAAGGATCAATATCAAATATTACCCCTGTATAATCAAATAATTTATGATGTACAATCTGGCCTATCAGAAATTTAGCTTTATAATCAGTCATTCAAGTTTCTTTATATGATATCAAAAAATTTTCATAAATAAAATCTGCTACAAATTTTTTTCATAATTTTTAAGCTTCACCCTCACCGCGTTGACCACAAAAGAAACCCAAACCAAAATCAGGCGTAGAAAAAGTAATTGAAGTACCTTTTGGAAAATAAAAAAGATCTCCAGGCTTGGCAGTAACTTTTTGTCCCGTTTCATCTTCAATAACAAAGCTGCCGTCCACTATAAATTTCATCTCATGGTAAGTATAAGTATACTTAAGTGACTGCCCAGCTTTTAATCGGAATAAACCACTTGTAATTGGTTTTTCTGAATCTTTTGAAATAGCAAAATCTTTGAGGAAAGCTGGTACATTATCAATGTTCATTGATGGTAAATCTTGTGTATTAATTTGTTTATAATGCTTAAAAGCCATTTTTAGTCCTTTCTATAAAACTTTTTTTATAGATTAATTCTACATTAAATTTTAAACTTTCCACCAAGGTTTTTTCTTTACACACTCT
>AZYC01000073.1 GCA_000513075.1 alpha proteobacterium SCGC AAA288-G21
CGTCAAAATTGAAGACATGACTAACTGATGGAATATCAAGGCCTCTAGCGGCGACGTCTGATGCAACTAAAATTCTCAAACCTCCATCTCTAAAGTTTTCTAAAGTATCAGTTCTTTTGGCTTGGTCTAAGTCACCGTGTATAGGTGCAGCTTGATATCCATACTTATTTAAAGATTTCGAGCAAATATCGACATCTGTTTTTCTATTGCAAAAAACAATTGCATTGGCGCATTTCTTTCCCTCTAAGTCAATTAATTGCCTTAATAATTTCCGTTTTTCTGATCCTTCAGTGTCTTTTCTTTTAGGTTTAAACATAACTACTGACTGCTCTATATTTTCGGAGGCAGTTGCTTGTCTAGCTATTTCCACCCTAATTGGCGCCGAGAGGAAAGTATTTGTAATTCTTTCAATTTCAGGTGCCATGGTCGCACTAAAGAATAAGGTTTGGCGGGTGAACGGGGTTAATTTAAATATACGTTCAATATCGGGTATGAAACCCATATCAAGCATCCTATCAGCTTCATCAACTACCATTACTTGAACGCCTGTTAAAAGTAGTTTTCCCCTTTCAAAATGATCAATTAATCTGCCTGGGGTTGCAATCAGCACATCAACGCCTTTATCAATGAGCGTATCTTGTTCCTTAAAACTTACACCACCAATCAAAAGCGCCTTAGTTAACTTTAAGTTTTTTGCATATGTATCAAAATTTTCTGCTACTTGAGCAGCTAACTCTCTGGTAGGACATAAAACTAAAGATCTAGGCATTCGAGCTCTCGCACGACCTCGCGCAAGCAAATTTATCATTGGTAGTGTAAAACTAGCAGTTTTTCCAGTTCCTGTCTGGGCTATTCCCAGTACATCTTTGCCCG
>AZYC01000074.1 GCA_000513075.1 alpha proteobacterium SCGC AAA288-G21
TGAAATGTAGTCGGTATGATACACCACTCTGCCTTTTGCCTGACGGGCGATATATTTTCGGTGAGCGTCTACGATGCCACCATAAATCTCATTTCCGGTCAGGGCGTAAAGTCGGCTCAAAGTTTGATCAGAGATGCCTAGGGTAGATTCACCAAAAATCATACTCACACTGAATTGCTTTAAAGGAATAATCTGTTCCTCTTTCGTGACTTCGGTCAGAATCTTACCTGAATAGCCGAATTGCTGAATGTTATGGTCTACAATTTCAGTTGCGCTTTTTAGCCAATGTTGGTCGAGAGTAGCTTGGTAAAGTTCGTTCAAAGACCGACCAACTGCCATGACATCTTGGCACCGTGCGGGGACCATTGTTGAATCTGATGAAATGCGGAACAATCCTTTTTCAGGCTTCCAGTAATCAGATAAGATTCTATTTGCGATTGCTTTAGCTGCGTCGAAATGAGCTGGTGATCCAGTATGGTTGGCTCTTAAGATTTGAGCTCTTAGAACCAAGGCTAGATCTTTAACAGTCAAAGTGCTTTCCCTTGTGATTTTAATTTGCTCCCTGCGAAATGTCAGCAGTTTAGATTTTATGGTCTTCACGGCCTTTGAAGCTTCTTCCACCGAAAGTTGAAGCTCGTCGGCGACTTCTTGGGTGGAAGTTTTACCTCGAAGTGAATTGAGGTTGAAATAGTTTCCAAGAGGATCGGTTTCGAGTGGAATATTACCGGTAGGTTCGAGGGAAAATGCGATGGTGGCTACCTTAAGCTGGTCTGGATCGAGGATTTTTTTAAGAGTTCTATAATCCCAAAGAAATGCCCCAGTAATATCAGCGTTA
>AZYC01000075.1 GCA_000513075.1 alpha proteobacterium SCGC AAA288-G21
TGAAATAATAAATGTAAGAGAAAGTCCTCCCCACGCAGTAGTCTCAACCCATTCCAATCCAATATTTAAATTTAACTAAAAATTCATCTCTTGCTGCAGCAATAGCGTATCCAGACATAGTCTTGGTTTTTGCTGGGACAGCAATGATGCAAACTGGAAGAGCAATTGAAATAGTTTCTATTACTATGCTGACTTATTTAAGTCTGAGCATTGCAATCTCAATTTTTATGAATTGGTATAACAAAAAAATAGCAATTAAAGAAAAATGATAAAAACTCTGAATATTTTAGGTCAACCTAGTAGGGATAAATTAAGTTTATTCGTTTCAGTAGGTATTTCCCTTTTTGCATTGGGAATTATCGATGTAATACTTAGTTCTTTTTTCGAAATAAATATTACCTCTATCTTACCAAGATGGTTAAATTTTTTTACGCCTATTCTATTTGGTTTTGTTGGACTTCATTATATTAGGATTGAATTGTCAGGAAACAGAACATTAGATAAATTAAATAAGAATATAAATTCTAATTGGTTTAACTCCATATTAACTTTGATAATTATCTTTGTTCTAATTAAGAATATTCCACCTCTATTAAATTGGTTATTGATTGATGCTGATTTTGTAGGTACTTCGAAAGAAGAATGCTCTAGAGAAGGTGCGTGTTGGATTTTCATTAAAGTTTGGATCAAAAGACTTATATATGGATTGTATCCAAATCCTGAAATTTGGAGAATTAACCTTTCCTTTTTAATGTTAATCGGATTAGTGATTACCGCATTTTTTGTTCCTAT
>AZYC01000076.1 GCA_000513075.1 alpha proteobacterium SCGC AAA288-G21
GGATGTTGGCTCGCCGTCTTGATACTCGTCCTGTTTAATATCCAACTCATAGAACCACACCTCATATACTCCGTTTCTGGCGTGTCCAAAATGTTCATCCTCACATTCCACCATCACACCTAATTCCTCAATCCATTCCCGTTCCATCGTCTCACTATGTGATTCTTGGTTTTCAACCTTACCGCCTGGGAACTCCCATACACCGCTTGGTTTTAGTCCCAATAATACAAATGGAATGTTGTCAACATATTTAATGTTAATGCCTGCTACTACCTGGATTAATCCGTTTGTCATTTGAGTGTTTTTTATTTACCGCGTCCTACTTTTCTAACTTGTTTTTGAGCGCCCTTACCTTTATTATTGGCCTTACCTTGTTTTTTAGGTAATGACTTATCCTGCTTATTACCAAAGAATTTACTTGACATAATTATATTATTTGTTTTTATATACGTATGAAAATATACATAAATCACTATTAAAAGGCAAATTTAACTTTCCATTTTATTAACTATCCCCCTTAACTCTTCAATCAAGTCTAACACCTCATCCGGCTCCATTGTTATAGCACAACAAACACTTACGTTAGCCTCAATATCATCTAATAACTCTATTGCTCTATCCTTCATCGCCTTCAGTTTGATCGTCCGAGTCATCATACCAAGTTGGGTTTGGTAGTGCGCTATAAAAGTCCCATTGCTCGTCCTTGATTAACTCGTTATCCATTACTTATTTTCTTTATCGTGAAAATACCAAAATATATTTATCATTCCAAGTGTAGAT
>AZYC01000077.1 GCA_000513075.1 alpha proteobacterium SCGC AAA288-G21
TTTGCAGTTATAAGAATGTAGAATCTAAACATATTGATGAATTTATCGATTTGATGGAGCAAGCAAGGCAAGCAGATGATGAGCGCGGATACATTGATAAAGTGAAGTCTAAAGCAAAGATTATGCTGTATGGAACCATTGCAAAGGCAGATATCGGCCGACGCGATAAAGCAGAAGCGCTTCATTGGATGCAAAAACAGTGTTATTTAGCTGTATCACAACTCATGGTAGCTTGTGCAGATATGCGCATTGACTCCTGTCCTTTTGAAGGATTTAGTACGGAGGCATATGATAAAATTTTAGACTTAGGCGACAAAAATCTAACCTCAACGGTATTATTGCCGGTTGGGTATCGTACTGAAGATGACCGTCACCAATATCGTACCAAAGTTCGTAAACCTATAGATAGACTTTTCGAGGAGAAAAAATGAGTACAAAAGTAGCAGCTATTGCAATAGTAATTTCACTTATAATTTCGACACTATTAATCAATGCAGGTAGTCAAGGAAGTATCATGGTGAACGGATGGCCTTTATTTGCTATTTGTGCTCCAATAGGCTTCTTATTGCATTGGACATTTTTTATTCCATCTTACATACTCAAAACAGATCATTACTTTGATTTAATTGGTTCAACATCTTATGTGGCTACAGCTATAACTGCAGCAATGCTTAGTCCATCACTTGATATGAGAGGTTTAATTATTTGCAGTATGGTTATTATTTGGGCTACTCGTTTAGGATTATTCTTATTCACTCGAATTAAAAAAGATGGAAAAGA
>AZYC01000078.1 GCA_000513075.1 alpha proteobacterium SCGC AAA288-G21
ATTAAGATCTTTCATTTTCTCTTTAGCTATTTGTTCCGCTTGCTTCATCGTTATTGAGCCTTTAATAACTCTTCCTGGCTCTTTAGATCCACTCTTCACCCCTGCTGCTTGTTTAATGAAGTGGGAAGCAGGTGGTGATTTGATGATAAAATCAAATTTTTTATCTTTGTAAACTGTTATGACAACTGGCACAGGATTACCCATAAGATTTTTTGTTTTCTCATTAAATGCTTTACAAAATTCCATAATATTAATTCCTCTTTGTCCAAGAGCTGGACCGACTGGTGGAGCCGGATTAGCTTGCCCTCCTTTGATTTGAAGTTTTACATATTCTTTAATTTCTTTTTTTTGCCATTACGATACTTTCTCAACCTGATTGAATTCCAATTCTACAGGCGTTGGTCTTCCAAAAATCATAACCGAAACCTTAAGTCTTGATTTATCCTCGTCAGTCTCTTCAACAAGACCATTAAATGACGCAAAAGGACCATCAATAACCTGGACCTTTTCACCAATATTGTAGGTTATAAAAGATTTTGTTTGAACTACTCCATCTTTAATTTGCCCTTTAATTTTTTCTATTTCTTTTTCAGAAACAGGTAGTGGATTTCCTTTTTGACCCAAAAAACCACTCACTTTTTTTATATTCTTTATTAAATGATATAACTGGTTATCCATATCCATTTTAACCAAAACATATCCTGGAAAATATTTTTTTTTCCTTTGAACTCGCTTACCCCTTCTAACCTCAGTTACCTCATGAGTGGGTACAAGTACC
>AZYC01000079.1 GCA_000513075.1 alpha proteobacterium SCGC AAA288-G21
GGAAGCATGTGGGGTAGATCAGTATTTGGCTCAGAATTTTTATCTATATCAAAGAAAATAGCTTCTGGAATATGTTCTTCTAAATATTCATTATATCCATCTCTTTGTGTTAAAGGCATATGCCAGGAGCAATCTATAATTTTTACTTTACTTAAATTTTCATTAAGCCAATTAGTTGATACCAATGTCATTAGAGATTTTTTTTTTGAAAATATTTTTGGTGATATTCTTCAGCTTTACAATAATTTTTTTCTTCAGATACTTTTGTGACTACTTTTCCATTAAATTTTTCATTTTGTTTGTTAAGAATTTTTTCTGCCGTCTTTTTTTGATCTTCAGAAATGTAGAATATTTCACTTCTATAATTAGTACCAATATTTAAACCTTGTCCATTAAGTTGTGTTGCATCATGAAAATCAAAAAAAAATCTTATTATATTTTCATAAGAAATTGTATTTTCTTCGTATTCAAGCATGACCACTTCAGCATGATTAGTAGAACCACTACATACCTCTTCATATGTGACATTTGGATTATTGCCTCCACAGTAGCCAACTTCTGTCGAAATTATTCCTTTTATTTTACGAAACTTTTCTTCTGGCTCCCAAAAGCAACCTAGAGCTAAAAAAGCTTTTTGCATAATTTTTTTATATTTAGAAAATGAAATATAAATTAATATAATAAAATGAGCAAAAACATTCTAGGCGCATTATGCATGGTAGTAAGCGTCACTTTTTTCTCACTGATGGATATTTTAGTTAAAGTTACTGACGAT
>AZYC01000080.1 GCA_000513075.1 alpha proteobacterium SCGC AAA288-G21
TGGCATTCATTGTTATTATTTAATTCATCATTCATTAGTTTTTTTGCTCTAAAATCCACAGATGATGTGCCTTTTGAAATCCAATAATCACTATCTTCAAACATTCCGTCAGCTATCATGGGGTCACTTGCAGTCGTCACGTTGTACCATGGGTCACCCCATAGGTTAGCGACAGTTCCTGTAAAATCTCTAACTGTTGTTGGTCCCAAAATTGGTAATACAAAATAGCATCCGCTTCCTGCTCCCCAAACGCCTAAAGTTTGACCATAATCTTCCTTACCTTTGTCGGGGAATCCCATTTTTTCTGCGGGATCAAAAAAACCTAAAATTCCAACTGTAGTATTGATTGCAAATCTAGCAACTGTATTACCAGCTCCAGCAAAATCTCCTTGGAGAATATTATTCGGTATGGACAGGAGATGGGATATGTTGCTCATTACATTACTGCTACCGTTTCTAATCACCATAGGTAAAACTCGGTAACCTTTTGCGATCGGTTCAAAAACTGTAGCATCGACTGCTTGGTTAAATGAAAACATAGCTCTGCTAAAACCTTCAAAACATTCATTCGCGCTGCTTGATGAAGATTTTTTTAATTTTTCACTTCCTGTTGACCCTGCATACGCAACATTGGCCCACAAAAGGCACACTGTAACAGCTGCTGTAATTAGCTTTTTCATTCTGTTTACCTATAATTATTATCTCAATGCTGTATATATAAAAATTCTAATAATATAAATATCTAAATATTGAATAATACTT
>AZYC01000081.1 GCA_000513075.1 alpha proteobacterium SCGC AAA288-G21
CATAATGGTCGGTTTAGCTTCAGAAATATTGTCTAAAAGTTTTTCTATTTTTTCTGCATAAAAAACTTTTGCCCCAACTGCAATTTGTGCAAATTGAACGGTGTGTTCATAAGAATGCGATAAAGGAAGCCAGGTCAAAAAAATTGGTCTCTTATTTATTAATGGTCTTAATATTTCACAAGCTCCTTCCAAATTATTTAGTATACCTCCATGACTTAAAATAACTCCTTTTGGATTTCCTCCTGTCCCTGATGTATATATTATACAGGCAGGTGAAGTTCTTTTTAAATTTAAATTTTTTATTTTATCACTTTCTGATAGATTGCTTTCAATTATAGAATTAAAATCTAAATATTTGTTTTTATAATTTCTGTTACTAATTTTTTCGAAAGTAATTACTCTTTTTATAAAGTCTTTTTCCTCAATTATGTTTTTTAGTTTGTCGTGCATTTCATTGTTAGAAACAATAATTACTGAAGGATGACAATCTTCAATTAAATACCTATAGTCATTTTCAGTATATGTAGTATAGGCTGGCACAGTTATACCGTTTGCTAACATTACTGCAATGTCAGAAATTAACCACTCCGGTCTATTCTCAGAAACTAAAAGACATCTGTCTCTATCTACGATATTTTCTTTTATAATTTTTGCAAGTTTGTAAATATTTGATGATGTTTCTGACCAAGTAAACCTTTTTTTATTTTGAGGATTAAGCCATTCCAAGAAAATGCTTTG
>AZYC01000082.1 GCA_000513075.1 alpha proteobacterium SCGC AAA288-G21
AAAAAAAAGGAACTTTATTAGCTTTTACTGCAATAATGTTTATTACGCCCGACAGCCTACTTATTCGCTTATCAAGTATTGAATCTTGGGATCTCATTTTTTACAGGGGAATTATCCCCTTTTTTGCTGTTTTTATTGGGCTATTGATTATTCAAAAAGGTCAATTCATTTCTGCCCTCATAAATAATGGATGGCACGGTGTTGCTTATGTTTTTACTTTCGCCATAACAAACATCCTTTTTGTTATTTCAATTGAAAATACTAATGTTGCAAACACTTTAATTATGCTCAGCTTAGCTCCTATGCTTTCTGCAGTCATAAGTTTTATTTTTTTGAAAGAAAATCCTGATAAAAAAACATGGATAGCTATTATGGTCACAACGCTGGCTGTTATTTATATTTTTTTTGATTCCTTTGAAAAAGGTGATTTTAAAGGAAATTTTTTTGGATTTATTTGCGCAATGGGTTTGGCTGCCGGAACTGTAATAATAAGATCTGCAAAACAAGTAAACTTAGTTCCCTCTGCCATGATGGGTAAATTATTTGTTGCATTAATAGCACTAATTTTTGTGGATAAATTTAACTTAACAGGAAAAGATCTAATTATTATTCCAACTATGGGCATTTTTTGTGTAGCAATACCTTTTGTTCTTATAACCTTGGCCCCAAGATATATTACTGCTCCTGAAGTTAATCTTTTCTTTTTGCTTGAAACTATTTTAGG
>AZYC01000083.1 GCA_000513075.1 alpha proteobacterium SCGC AAA288-G21
TGTATCTTGTCCATGATTATAAATAAGAATTATTTTATTTTTTGGATCATTAACTTCTTGTAACTCTGCATAATTCATATTGCCATTAATGAAACCATTTTTAAGAAGTTTATCGGCACTTGCTGAAGAACAAAAAATTATTGTAAAAAAAATAATAAATAAATTTTTTTTCATTACTTTTTATAAGCTTCAGATACTAGTTGTGCAACTATGGATAAAGCAATTTCAGGAGCAGAACGACCTCCAAGTTTTATTCCTATAGGTCCAAAAATTTTTTTAATTTCATTATCTTTAAATCCTGCTTCTTTTAATCTTTTGCAACGATTTTCGTGAGTCTTTTTACTTCCTAATGCCCCTATATAAAAAAAATTATTTTTTATTGCATGTTGAAGAGCAGGGTCATCTATTTTTGGATCGTGGGTTAATGCTATTAAAGCTGAGTTTTGATTAGTTTCAATATCCTCAAATGCTTCTTTAGGCCACTTATTTATTATTTTTATATTTGGAAATCTTTTCTCTGTTGCAAAATAACCTCTGGGGTCAATAATGGAAATTTCAAAATTTAAACTTTTAGCAAAATTAACTAAATATTGAGCTATATGAACCGCTCCTACAATAATTACTTTTATCGGTCGTATATAAGTCTCTACAAAGATGTTTGCTCCTTCTATTATTCCGTCTTTTTTACTACTAAAGTGTAAATCAATTTTATCT
>AZYC01000084.1 GCA_000513075.1 alpha proteobacterium SCGC AAA288-G21
GGTGAACGTAAATAATTAAAGCCTTCTTATAGTGAATCACGCACCCCCTAATACATATATACAAAACACAATCTCATCATAGTGCGATGAAACCAATTTGGCTTATAGGTAAAATTTATTTGAAGACCACTTTCTCCACCCAATCTATAACCACCTACATAGTTTGGTGTTTTGATTGATTCAACATTGGGTAAATAAAAGTTGTTTGTTGTTGTTGTTCCTTCTTGTTCGTTTAACTCTGCGATACACTTATCAAGATATTCTTGATTTGCTGATGGTCTTCCAAACTTTAATTCAGCAAACAATTCTTGTAGCGTGTGTTCTGAAGGATTTGTTAATGGGTTACTGTGTTCAATTCCTTTTGTTGTGTTAATCTCTGCAACTCCATCCTTTGGACCTCTATCCTCAATAAACCCTTTTGAGTTTTCATAACGTGTTTCATTTCCGTATGAATCATATTCTTTCCTACACCAATCTCCATTTGAGTTTTCCCAATAGATTTCATTTCCATTCTTATCGTTAATTACAAATGGAAAATCTGTAACATTTAGTTGTTGTGCGATTGTTTTAATTTTATTATTTGTTTTCATCTTACTTCAATTCTTTCAATTCGTACTTCACTCCTTCAATCTCTACTACTTTACCTTCACAAGATTGTTTAGGTCTGTTGTCTATGATAAGTCCATCTGAGTCTTCAAAGTGGATTT
>AZYC01000085.1 GCA_000513075.1 alpha proteobacterium SCGC AAA288-G21
TCTAAGGTAAAATATAATATTATTCCCATCACAATTGTAGAAAATATTATACGAGGAAACTTATAAATAAACGTTCTATCAAAATCATGTAAATTTTGTTTTTTTATAAAATAAAAATGTAAAATAACATTAATCCAAGAAGAAATTGAAGTTGCTATTGGTATTATAACAAAGCCAAGTTTGCCGAAGAATAATACACTTATTAAAATATTTAAAATTACAGATATAACCGATAAATAAAAAGGTAATTTAGTATTATTTCTTGCAAAAAAGAAATTTGAAAAAATTTTCAAAATTGAAAAGGCAGGTACACCAAATGCAAAAAAAGTAAGTGCAATTGCGGTATTATTTACGCTTTTATAATCAAAAGAACCATAGCCAAATAGTGATGTGACAATTTCTTCCGATGCTATTACCAAGGCAGTTCCGGCTGGTATAGACAAAAATAAACAAAGTTCTAAAGCCCTATTTTGTAAATTGCTAATTAGATCTGAATTATTATTCTTTACATGTTTGGACAATTCCGGAAGCATTACCGTTCCAATAGCTATTCCAGCAACAGCAAGATTTATTTGATAAACTCTGTCTGCGTAATAAAGGTAAGAGACCGCACCTGCCTGAAATGAAGCAATTATAGTTCCAACTAAAATATTAATTTGTGTTACACCGGATGAAAAAATACTGGGAATTAATTTACGAAAAAAAA
>AZYC01000086.1 GCA_000513075.1 alpha proteobacterium SCGC AAA288-G21
CACGAGATAAAGTTTTGGAAATAGGCACAGGGTCAGGATATCAAGCAGCAATTTTAAGCTTGTTGGCTAGACGTGTTTATACGGTGGAACGTCATAGTTTGCTCGTGAATAATGCAACTAAAACCTTCCAAAAATTAGATTTGAGTAATATAATTCCTATATTAGCTGACGGAGGGCATGGCTTACCGCAGCAGGCACCTTTTGACAAAATAATTGTAACTGCTGCCTCAGAAGACCCCCCTGCCTCTTTGCTTTCACAATTAAAAATAGGAGGAATTATGATCATACCAGTTGGCCAATCAGATCATATACAAAATCTTATAAAAATAGTTAAAAAAAGCGATGGTTATGACTACCAAGATATCCAAACTGTTAGATTTGTCCCTCTTGTTGCAGGTACAGAAAAAGAACAATACTAGCCTAAGTAAAAGCAAAGTGAGTCGATTGTGATGCAATACATACGAACAAATCAAATTGTAAAAATCAGTTCATTTTTAATTACATTGGGTTTTAGCGCATGTGGAAGTTTGGGCAATTTTGATTTTGATTTGAGAGGAAATGAATATGACACATCCGATGCTGTAAGAAAGGCAATGCAAACAAGACCTTTGCCAGATAGTAGAGGAATTATCTCTTATCCGACATATGAAGTAGCGGTGGCACGTCAGGGAGACACGATAAAAAACATTTCTGATCGCCTTG
>AZYC01000087.1 GCA_000513075.1 alpha proteobacterium SCGC AAA288-G21
AACTTATCTCTTCAAGCCTTGCATCAAATGGCAGCGGCATTACCTCATGTTGATATTGCGAGACCGAAAGAGGTTATTGGAACCAATACAGTTGCGTGTATGCAGTCTGGGGTTTTTTGGGGCTATATTGGTTTGGTTAAGGAAATTTGTAGAAAGATAATAGAAGAAAAACAAGAGGTTATGAAGATTATCGCTACAGGTGGATTAGCTCCTTTACTTCAATCAAGTGATCAACTTTTTGAGGCGGTCGAAGATAACTTAACGATGCACGGTCTCCGCTTAATATTTGACTGTAATAAAAGCGTCGATAGGTAATGAGTAAAGACCGACTAATTTATTTACCGTTAGGTGGTGCTGGTGAAATCGGCATGAACCTTTATGTTTATGGTTATGGGGCAAAAGATAAAGAGAAATTTATAATAGTTGATTTGGGTGTTGCTTTTCCAGATATGGACTCAACACCTGGTGTTGACTTGATATTTCCCGATATTGCCTGGTTGAAAGAACGGCGTGATCGGATTGAAGGAATATTTATAACACACGCTCATGAAGATCATATTGGAGCAATTGGTCATCTTTGGAAGGAACTTGGCGCTCCAGTATATGCCAGAACTTTCACCGCTAGCATCGCGAAACGCAAATTAGAAGACAATGGGCAAAGTGCTAAAATAGTAAATGTTGTTTCGCCTTGGCCAGAA
>AZYC01000088.1 GCA_000513075.1 alpha proteobacterium SCGC AAA288-G21
TTTTTTAAACATATTAATCTAACAATACCAAAACTTGTCCAAATTCAACTGGCTGACCATCTTCTATGCATATTTTTTTAATAGTTCCATTTATGGGAGAAGGAACATGATTCATTGTTTTCATAGCCTCAATTATCATAACAGTATCGCCTTTTTTAATTTTTTTTCCAACTGAAACAAAAGGCTTAGCTCCTGGTTCTTGAGACAAATAGGCTGTTCCAACTATAGGACTTTTTATAACTGCTTTAGAGTCAACAATTTTTTCTTCAATTGAGTCATCACTATTAATAATCTTATTACCCTTTAGTGATTTTTTTAGATCTTCTAAAACTTCTATTAATTTTCTTATTATTTTTTTATCTATTTCCATTTTTTAATAATTCATGCATTGCATTTATAGCTAAAATATATCCATTTGTTCCCAATCCACAAATTATTCCGGTTACAACATCACTTATCATAGATTTATGTCTAAATTCTTCTCTTTTATATATGTTTGATATGTGTAGTTCGATACTGGGTTTTTTAAAAATAACTAGTGCATCACGAATAGCAACTGAAGTATGAGTATATCCAGCAGCATTAATAATTAATCCATCAAATTTTTCACTTGAATCTTGTATTAAGGATACAATTTCACCTTCAATATTTGTCTGCTTAAATGTCAATTCAACGTCAATATTTTTTGCATAATC
>AZYC01000089.1 GCA_000513075.1 alpha proteobacterium SCGC AAA288-G21
AAGAGGGAGAATTGGTCAAAGCTTTAATGAATAACTTTGCTATAGCAATTTCATTGGGTTTACAATATGGGGTTCCACTTGACGAGTTTGTCAATGCCTATGTGGGAACAAAATTTGAACCCTCTGGTAAAATTGAAGGTAATGATAGAATTTTGAGTGCGTCTTCTATTTTAGATTATATATTTAGAGAACTTGCAATATCATATTCGGGCAGAGAAGACTTGGCTCATACACCATCACTGACACATCAAGAAAGTAACAAAGAAATTAACAAAGAAATTAACAAAGAAGAAGACGCGCAATTTTTAAAATTAATTAAAGATATTACTAGCAAAGGTTTTGTAAGAAGTAATTATAAAAAAAAACTAATTGATCTTACCGATGTAAGAATTAATTTAAAAAGTAAAAAATAATTAAATTAATTTTTGTTTTCTTTAACAGTCTTTATATTTAGTTCTTTCAGTTGTTGATCTGTTGCCTCTGATGGGGCATCCATTAGCAGATCTTGGGCGTTTTGATTTAGCGGAAACAAGGTTATTTCTCTTATATTTTCTAAATTCGCTAGTAACATTACTATCCTATCTATGCCTGGAGCCAATCCACCGTGTGGGGGAGCCCCGTAAGATAGCGCTTTAATCATTCCTCCAAATTTACTATCAACATCTTTTTTTAAATATCCAACTTTTGAA
>AZYC01000090.1 GCA_000513075.1 alpha proteobacterium SCGC AAA288-G21
GTTAAATAACTTGCGCTTAAATCTTGACCATCGGCGAATTGGCATCCTGAATAGTCTACGCTATCTCCAGGTTTATCTTCGCAAGTTGCTTCCACTTTTAAAGTAAGGCTCATTAAAAAAAACAAAATAAAAAAAATGTGTTTAATCATTAATTTTCTTAATGTAATAATCATAGTTAATTTTGACAAATTTATGAATGATAATCAAAGAATTGAAAAAATTAAAAATTGGATACTAGATTACTGTAAATCTATGCCGAAAAAGCCAGATTCCTTGGTAATGGGAGTTTCAGGGGGTATCGATAGTTCAGTAACAAGCACAATTTGTGCCCTAACGGGAATGAAAACCATTGTTTTATTAATGCCCATTAAGCAGATAAAAGAACAACACGATCTTAGTTTAAAGCATCAAGAATGGCTAAAAAATAAATTTAATAATGTTAAAAGTCATTTGGTTAATTTAGACAGGGTTTTTGAGTTTTTTAAGGAATCCCTATCTAAATTTGATAATGAACATGGATTTGCTAACTCTAGGGCTAGGTTAAGAATGGCAACACTCTATCAAGTAGCTGCAGCAAATAATGGAATTGTTGTAGGTACAGGCAATAAAATTGAAGATTTTGGTGTTGGATTCTTTACAAAGTATGGGGATGGCGGCGTTGATATATCCCCTATAGCTGATTGT
>AZYC01000091.1 GCA_000513075.1 alpha proteobacterium SCGC AAA288-G21
ATTGAAAATTTTACCTTTTTCATTAGAAGATATTGCATAAATATTGACGGGCTTCCAAATGGCTCCTCTTGAGTATATACAACCTCATCAATATTGTTTAAAAAATCTTTACTCGAAGGTTCTACTATATTCAAATCAATATTACAATAATTGGCAACTTTTTTAGCATATTTACTTTCATCTGTTTTATCTTCTATTGATTTTGCATGAATAGCAGTAAATTTATTACTAGATTTTTTTTGATATTCTTGCGAAGCTATTGATGTAATTGAGGAGCTATCTAATCCTCCACTCAAACAAGTTCCAATTTTAACATCCGAACGGAGTCTCAATTTTATAGAATCTATAAATTTTTTCTTATAAAGTCTTATACTGTTTTCTTCATTTAAATCAGTTACACTTTTATCAAAATTTATATCATAATATCTATATACATCACAACTATGATTCCTTAAATTATATATCAAATTGTGAGACTGTTTAAGCTTATAAACATTTTCAAAAAAAGTTTCATTTGTATGTTCTTCAAAACCTATAATTAAATAATCCATTAATATTTTTTTATTCACATATCTTTCAGTATAAAACTCTAAAAGTTGTTTTATTTCTGAGCCAAATATAAATTTATTATCTACTTCGGTATAATAGAACGGTTTTATTCCAAATCTATCTCGAGAGCAAA
>AZYC01000092.1 GCA_000513075.1 alpha proteobacterium SCGC AAA288-G21
ACTTTATCGGCACAACTTCCGAAGCCGCACCAATGATAATTGCATCAAATAAAATTTTATCTCCCCATCCTTCGAATCCGTTCCCAAGTTTAAATTGAACGTTTTCAATTTTAAGTTTTGCAATATTTTTTTTTGCAATATCTAATAATTTTTTGAACCTTTCCATGGTAAAAACTGTTTTAACCAACTTTGAAATAACGGCTGTGGACCATCCAACTCCACATCCAATATCTAAAATATTATCTGTCTCCTTCAAATTTAAAAAGGAAGCCATATATGCTGTACAAAACGGTTGAGTTAAAGTCTGGCCACAATCTACAGAAAGGGCCTTATTCTCATAGGCCTCATCTAATTTTTCTGTAAATAGTTCTCTAGGAACCATTCTGATGGCAGTTAAAATTTTTTCATCAGTTATTCCTTCAGACCTTAATTCTTGAATAAGCTCTTCGTTTTTTTCATTTTTATAAATTGTGCGTTTTTTTTTATTTTTTTGCCAAGGAAATAGTTTTAAAGATAACATTTATTCTATTTTTTTTTACATAAACCAATAGATTCTAGGCTACACTTGGTTCCATCGGCCCAGGTAGCGTTATTAAGGTTTGCACCTTCAAAGTTTGCATTAAGTATGTTAGCAGCAGTAAAATCTGCCTCTACTAAATTGCTGTTTTTGAAA
>AZYC01000093.1 GCA_000513075.1 alpha proteobacterium SCGC AAA288-G21
TGTTTGACCATCGCTAAAGAATTCAGAGTAATCTTGACCACGTTCGTCTAAAGGTATTCGGTAAAACTCTCCAAGATCTTCCGCGATCGCCATCTCTTCACGTGTTAGAAGTGACTCATAAAGCTTCTCACCATGTCGGGTGCCAATGATCTCTCTGGGATGCCCCTTCGAGTTCAATAAGTCCTCAATAGCAGTTATCAAAATATCTAAAGAAGCCGCGGGGGACTTTTTGACGAAAATATCACCGGGCCTCCCCGTTCTGAATGCGAATAGCACCAACTCCACCGCATCTTCCAAAGTCATCATAAATCTGGTCATTCTAGGGTCAGTAATCGTCACCGCTTGACGATCTAAAATTTGTCTCACAAATAGTGGTATAACTGATCCTCTTGAGGCCATAACGTTGCCGTAACGAGTAGTTGTGATAACAGTTTCCTCACTTTTTCTGGCAGTTGCTCCGACAACTTTTTCCATTAACGCTTTTGATATCCCCATGGCGTTAATAGGGTAAACAGCCTTATCGGTACTTAGGCAAACAACCTTTTCAACACCGCAATTGATTGCTGCGGTTAACACATTGTTTGCTCCAACAACATTCGTGTCCATAGCTTCCATTGGAAAGAATTCACAGGATGGGACTTGTTTCAAAGCAGCAGCTTGGAAAATATAGTTT
>AZYC01000094.1 GCA_000513075.1 alpha proteobacterium SCGC AAA288-G21
GTACTAAACGCATGGAGAAATAGTTCAGCTGATATACTTGTTTATATGGATATAGATCTTTCTACTTCATTGAAGTCTTTTAATTCGTTAATAGATGAAATTAGAAAAGGCGCGGACATCGCAGTAGGTTCAAGATATATAGCAACATCAAAGATAAAGAGGTCTTTGCAAAGATATGCCTTGTCCAAGGTCTACCATATTTTCTTGATAAACATGTTCTTAAGATTGCCAATTAAAGACGTTCAATGTGGTTTCAAAGCGATTCATAAAAATGCATTTCTGCGATTGTCGTCTGATATCTCAAATCATGTATTTTTCTTTGAAGCAGAGATGTTGTATCTAGCACAAAGTTTAAAAATGAAGATCGTAGAGGTGCCTATAGTTTGGACAGAATGCAAAGTAACAGGGGTAAAACTTATTAAAACTAGTCTTTCCTTCTTCTTAAACGTTCTAAGATTAAAGTTCAGACACTAACTTTAAACAAAAAAAGTAACACTCCGAAAATTAAGATAATGTCGTTCGCCAAAGAAAAAAAATAACAGAAGCGATAGAATTCGAATCTATGTACGCAGGATTCAAAATACTGTGCATGTTGAATGGCAAATAAAAATTGCTAGTTTAACTTAGTCTATTTTCTTAGAAGTTTTACTAGCTTTAATCCGTTCCTTT
>AZYC01000095.1 GCA_000513075.1 alpha proteobacterium SCGC AAA288-G21
CTCCTGGATTAAAATATGCTGCAAGTGTACCCATGTATCCGCCATGTAATGTTATTTTCAAAGAAGATGATGAGATAACAGACACACCAATTCGTATCCATATAGGAGAGCTGGACACATATTTGCCTTTTGATTCATGCGTAGATTACGGTGAACGTCTTCGTGCAAAAGGAAAAGATATAAAAGTCAAAGTCTATCCAAATGCACATCACGGCTTTGATGCAGATCCATCATCTCTCTTTCGAGGTAAAACAAAAATGGTTATGGGGGGACATAATGATGGAAGATGTTACTATGAAGAAAATACTGAATTGCCTTACGAACTAATGGAAGAAGGTGACGTTACAACAATATCACAAATTGGTTTTAAAGAATGGTTAGCCAGCGCAACAGAAAAGGAAAAGAAGAAAGTATTTAAAAGGCTTAAGGGACGTCATAAATCGGGGTGGAGGATTGCACAGTTTCAATTTGATAAAAGCTGTGTAAGTAAATCAACAACGATAGAATATAATAAAGACGCAGCAGAAGAGGCCACTAAGCTGATCAAGGATTTTTTTACAGCCACTTTTAAACTATAGTGCTCCCACTTTTAAATAAATGAATGCAATAACGATTTAAATATTAGTTTTAAAAGGATTAGGATTATTTATTTTGCCCATCTTACATA
>AZYC01000096.1 GCA_000513075.1 alpha proteobacterium SCGC AAA288-G21
CACTTCGGATCGCTTCGGAAAACGACCCGCGCCGCGAAGGTATCCCATCCACTAAGGAAGTGCTCTAAATCGATATGAAACTCGGAATGATCGACTACGGTCGGGGCAATCTTCGAAGTGTCATCAACGCCTGCAAAGCATTGGGTCATGACCCCACCCTAATTACCAAGCCTGCAGAGCTAGAACAATTTACGCATCTCATCTTCCCTGGCCAAGGATCTTTCGGGGACTGCATGGAAAGCCTGCACCGGCTGGGACTAGACAAGCCCCTTCAAGAATGGATCGCGGCGGGAAAGCCCTACTTCGGAATCTGTGTGGGCTTTCAGCTCCTTTTTGAGGCTAGTGAAGAATCGCCCGGCACTGCCGGACTAGGAGTCGTATCCGGGACCGTCAAACGATTTACCAGCAAAGACATCAAAATTCCCCACATGGGATGGAATGCTACCCTCCACACGAAAGAGAATTCTCCTTACTGGGCCAAGTTTAATGCTGCACCTTACTTCTATTTCGTCCACTCGTATTATCCGGACGGCGTGGATCATAAAATTGTTTCAGCAACTTGCAACTACGGCGACGAAACCTTTTGTGCAGCTATTGAGCAGGGAAAACTGTTTGCCACGCAGTTTCACCCAGAAAAGAGCCAACATGCCGGACTCAA
>AZYC01000097.1 GCA_000513075.1 alpha proteobacterium SCGC AAA288-G21
TTTTTTTACACTAATAAGCAGAGTACTTGGTTATATAAGGGACATATTGATCGCAATTTTCCTGGGTACCAGTCTTTTTGCAGATGCTTTTTTTGTTGCATTTAGACTACCAAATACATTTAGAAGACTATTTGCAGAAGGAACATTTAATGCAGCTTTCATTCCTAGCTATGCGGGAGAATTAGCAGAAAATAAAGAAAAAGCAGACCATTTTGCAAAAAATGTATTCAATTTACTTTTTATTATTTTGTTATTCCTTGTTTTAATAGCAGAAATTTTTATGCCTCAGTTAATTTATTTAATTGCTCCAGGGTTTTACAAAGATCCTGAAAAATTAAAACTTGCAGTAAATTTAAGTAGAATCACCTTTCCATTTTTATTTTTTATATGTCTGGCATCTTTTTTTTCTGCAATACTTAATTCGTATAATAAATTTGCAGCTGCAGCAGCTGCACCGATTATATTAAACGTGATTTTGATTGGATCACTATTTTTTTCAAAATGGATTAATATATCGGACGTTTTTACACTGTCCTATGCAGTATCTATTGCAGGACTATTACAATTTTTAATTTTACTATTTTTTGTTAGAAAACATTTTAAACTAATCTTAAATATAAAATTAAAAATAGATGATAAAATAAAATTTTTTTT
>AZYC01000098.1 GCA_000513075.1 alpha proteobacterium SCGC AAA288-G21
TTATGCTGTTTATCATCATCAGTTTCCGAAGGTTTCAAACCATTATCCTACCAATTTCAGAATAGACTTTTTCCGTAGCTTTACTTCTTATGTGACAAGTATTCAAAATACAACAGTCTGCATCGATCTGATTGTTTGTTTTCTCGTACCCAATTAATTTAACTAAATCTATAATACGATTAGAATCGTATTCGTTCATTTGACACCCAAAAGTTTTTATGAAAATTTTTTTTGACAATTAAAATCTATTTTTTCTTTTTAATACCATAAAGTTCTAATCTATGATCTACTAGTTGATATCCTAATTTTTTAGCTACTATTTTTTGAAGTTTTTCAATTTCTTCATCAACAAATTCAACTATCTCCCCAGATTGAACATCGATCAAATGATCATGGTGACTGTCAGGCAACTCTTCATATCTTGCTTTTTCTCCCCTAAAATCGTGTTTAGTTAATATTCCTGCCTCTTCGAAAAGTTTTACAGTTCTATAAACGGTTGCAATGCTAATCTTCGGATCAATTTTTGAAACTCTATTGTATAATTCATCAACATTAGGATGATCATGAGAATTCGACATAGTCTGTGCGATTAATTTCCTTTGATCAGTTAGCTTTACATTTTTTTGTTTACATCTTTCTTCTATACTGCCT
>AZYC01000099.1 GCA_000513075.1 alpha proteobacterium SCGC AAA288-G21
GGACAATGGCCTCTGTATCAGAAGTGGTATGAAAAATTGCCCCATCTTTTACAAGTTTTTCTCTTAAGGTAATAGCATTGGTAAGATTGCCATTATGCCCAATACTTATTCCTCCACCGTGAAGATCTGCAAAAAAAAGGCTGAATATTTCTCAATGTTGTTTCACCTGTAGTCGAGTATCGGTTATGCCCAATTGCAAATCGGCCTGGTAACTTTTCTATAATTTTTCCTTTTGTAAAATTATCTCCTACCAATCCCAACCTTTTTTCGGAATGAAAATTCTTTCCATCAAAAGATACTATTCCACAACCCTCTTGTCCTCGGTGTTGGAGCGCATGCAATCCTAGCGCAGTTAAAGTGGCAGCATCATTGTTATTACTTATTCCAAATACTCCACATTCTTCTTTCAGCTTTGGATTAAATTTTTTCGATTTTTTCTTTCGTGTTGTCATAATATTCATCGCTTTTTGGAAATTCTTCAACTAAAAACTCACTTCCTTTATATATTATTTCAAAGGAATAAGTACCTTCAGTTTTTACGGGCCATTTTTGGTGTGGATAAAACCAATTAAGTAAAGAAAAAATGCATACACAAAATACATATCCTTTAAAAATTCCAAAAATTAAACCAAAAGTTTTATCAACGG
>AZYC01000100.1 GCA_000513075.1 alpha proteobacterium SCGC AAA288-G21
CCGTAATCCGATCAATCATTAGGAATGGATAGCGATTTGGCTGGTATTTCTGCAGCTCTTCACCATTCAATGTGAAACCCATTTCAACACCTCGTTCTATCGAATCTGATTCACGTATAAAATTTCTTGGTTACTTGGATGATCACGCTTTGGAGGTTGAGGCATGGAAGGCAGACGTTTTTGTAAATCCTCGTCCAACAAATTTTGGGCCAAACCTGTTGAATTTTCCGTCAAAAATACTTTTTTACTTAAGCTTTGGTAAACCAATTATCTCCACTAAATCGGCCGGATTAAGCCCTGACTATCACGGTGCCTTGACGATAATCAAGGATGCTGAACTTTCAACAACTTTGGAGCGCTTCTCAAATTACAGTGCTGTGGAGCTAAATCAGCTTAGTAAGATTTCAAAAGATTTTTCTCAAAAAAGAACATGGACATATCAGGTAGACAGGTTGATGAAATGGCTCACAAAAATCACAAAATAATGGTCTGACCAATTGTTTAGTTTTCATCGAATCATTTGGCCACTAAGGAAAGCTTTTCTGCCTGTAAAGTCTACGGACTTGGTCTTGGACGTTGGTTCTGGTGGCGATCCGTTTCCAAGATCTGATGTACTGTTAGATCGTTTAACTGGTGATGCA
>AZYC01000101.1 GCA_000513075.1 alpha proteobacterium SCGC AAA288-G21
CATATAATCCTTGTTCAGATAAATTGGAATAATAATTTAAAAAAAACCTATTGCTTTGGGAAAGCCCCCAATTAAAAAAGACTGATGGAAATTGAGGCAATGCATAAGAAAAAAATAAAAATAAATATGCCACTGAGAAGGTTTTTGTATATTCATTTTTTAACCATTAAAAAACCGACCAACGAGCTAATGATTGTTGAAATCACTCCTGCATAAAAAGTGCCTTCTATGCCTAATTCCAAGTAAACCACAAGATAGATAATCATAATAAAATTTACAACAACATAAATCATTGTTAATATTACAAATTTAATAGGTCTTCTAAGCATCCTTAACAACGATTTAAACTGAGTATCCATAACGGAGAAGAAAATACCAAAAGATAATATTTTAATATAATTTGTATAATCATAGTATTTTGCATTATTACTTTCTTGCATATTTAATACATCAGAAAAGTATGGTGCCAAAAACCATACCAAAATACTAAAAAGCAAAGCTATAAAAACATGAAATATAATTGATGTGCTTATTATCGCTTTTCTTTTTTCGGCATTTTTAATATCAAAATAATAAAAATAAACTCCAGAACTTAAATTTACAAGTGCAATCATAATCATAAAACC
>AZYC01000102.1 GCA_000513075.1 alpha proteobacterium SCGC AAA288-G21
TTAGCGTTTCCTTTCCTGTTGGCCAAGAAACTCTAAAGGCTTCGTTCTTAACTCCTTGAATAAACTTTAATGGATTAATCATACTATTTCCTTAATTTGGCAGGAGCGGAGGGGATCGAACCCACAACCTCCGGTTTTGGAGACCGGTGCTCTACCAATTGAGCTACACTCCTAAAGAGTTTTACTCTAAAATTTTAGTTACCACACCTGCTCCAACAGTTTTGCCACCTTCACGAATTGCAAAATTTAATTTTTCATTCATTGCAATAGGTGTAATTAATTTAACTGTGAATTTTGCGTCATCACCAGGCATTACCATTTCAATACCTTTCGCAAGCTCAACCTCCCCTGTTACATCGGTTGTTCTGAAATAAAACTGTGGTCTATATTTTGAAAAGAATGGAGTATGTCTTCCACCTTCTTCTTTTTTCAAAACATATGCTTGAGCTTCAAATTTAGTATGCGGTGTCACAGAACCTGGTTTTGCAAGTACCTGTCCACGCTCAACATCTGTTCTTTCCACTCCTCTTAACAAGACTCCAATATTATCTCCGGCTTCTCCTGTATCCAAAAGTTTTCTGAACATTTCAACTCCAGTACAAACAGTTTTTTTT
>AZYC01000103.1 GCA_000513075.1 alpha proteobacterium SCGC AAA288-G21
ATTATAAAATACCCATAAAAAAAGTTTTATATTAAAGTTATATTTTCCAACTGTTGGACCTTTGTTTATGATTTTTATTTTTTTTGATTGATAGAAATTGGAGTTTTTTGGATCGCTGGTTAAGATATCTATCTTAAAACCTTGTTTTGATAATACCAAAGAACTATCAATGATTGACCTTACGGGACCTCCTAATTTTGGATCTAGAGTATGAATAATTCTTAAAACTTTTTTTTTAAGATACATAAGCTTTTATTATGTTTTATTATAATTATTTTCAGTAAAATAGATTAGTAAAATAATACTAAATTTTTTTTATTATTTTAAAATTTAGATTTAAGAGTTCTTTTAAGTGTAAAATTTTTATTTACCAATTTTTTTTCATATTTTTTTGCGTCAATTAATGTTCTAAACCATAGAGAGTGAAAGAAACAATAATAAAACCCAACTTTTCCATCTAAAAAACCCAATAAAATGAAATATCTATATATGAATAATAGAAAAGGTCTTATCAGTGATGGAAAAAAATAATACATAGATTTAAAGAATTTTATTCTTTCTATGTTATTACCAAATAATTTTGGTTTAACAATATTTTTTGAATTATTATTT
>AZYC01000104.1 GCA_000513075.1 alpha proteobacterium SCGC AAA288-G21
TCTACATGCAAATCTTTTTTTAGGTGTTCGCCATAATTTTGAAGAGAACTTATAATAATATCTGCCTTTTTTACAGCAAATCTCTCACACCAACTCATAAGTCTTATGAGTGGATTTTTGGGAGATATATTGCCAAGCTCTATGATACTAAGTGGCCATATATCTTTGATCTCATATATAAATTTTGCATTAAATTTTTTTGCTAGATAGTAAGCTGGAATTACTAAAAACGGTGCCATTGGAGATGCCACGATTATATCTGGCTTTACCATTTTTGAAATTGGCAAGAAAAAAAGTTTTGCAGTAAATTGAAACCATTTTAAAACTCTTTTTTTACTATTTGAATCCCCATAATTTAGAACTTTTACCCAAATATAATTTATACCGTCAATCTCCTCAAAAGTAAAAATCCCCTCTGTTTTTGGCAATTTTTTAAATAGATGCATGTAAGAAGCTGTGATAATATATACTTTATAACCTAATTTTACAAATTCTTTAGCAAAATAATAATTTCTAAATTCCATCCCATGATAAGCACTACCTGCATAATCATTTATAAACCAAATAGTTTTACTCATACTTTAGCAACTCTTTTATAATTTTCTCACTCG
>AZYC01000105.1 GCA_000513075.1 alpha proteobacterium SCGC AAA288-G21
AAATTTGGCTTTCGTAAAAACAAATGGAAACTAACCAAACATTCAGGAAAATCTGCCCGCAATACGGTAGTCGAAAAGAAACTCGCAAATACCAAGGTTCCAGAATTTCAGCTTTACGATCTCACTAAAGACCCGGCTGAGAAAAAAAACATCATCAAGCAACACCCCGAGACCGCCGCAGAGATGAAGGCGGAGCTAGAAGCCCTCGTTCAAGCTGATCGCTCACGCCCGGAGTAAGCTCATTGCCCAAATTAAACCAAAAGAGCATTTTCCAGTTGCCAGAGTCAGCCTCCCCTTCTAGCTTTCGCCCGCCGCTCGGCTAGCTCAGGGGTAGAGCACCACATTGACATTGTGGGGGTCGCTGGTTCAAATCCAGCGTCGAGCACCATTCTTTTAAAAAGCGCCGCGATCAAACGATCGTGGCGTTTTTTTGTTCTATTTCTCAAGACACCATCGGACGGACAGGAATGCCGCGTTCACGAAAGTAGTCTTTGGCTTCGGGTACGGTATGTTGACCAAAGTGGAAAATACTAGCAGCCAGTACAGCATCAGCTTTCCCCTCATCAAGGACATCCACCATATGTTCAAGGTTTCCAGCACCACCACTCG
>AZYC01000106.1 GCA_000513075.1 alpha proteobacterium SCGC AAA288-G21
GCAGCGAAGGTTTGAAGAGAGTGCGCGGCAGAATTCCTCCACGAGGGTAAAAGGGAAGTTCTGAGCATCTGCAGTTTGTTTAGGTGTTCGGAGTTCGAGTTGCGGGCGGTTGCTCAGATCGATCACGCTGCGGCAAAGGGTCTCGTCCATTGGCACGTAGGCGTGTCCGTAGCGTCGAATGCCATCTTTGTCTCCCATAGCGGTCTTGATGCATTCACCGAGGACAATACCAGTGTCCTCTACGGTGTGGTGGAAATCGACTTCAACATCACCATCGACTTCGACATTCAAGTCGATGAGCGAGTGACGAGAGAAGAGGGTTAACATGTGATCAAAGAATGGAATCCTAGTGGCAATTGAGGATTTGCCGGAACCATCAAGATCGAGGCTGAGCTTGATCTTAGTTTCGGCGGTATTGCGTGCCTGTGATGCGGTGCGGTTGCTCATGAAATAGAGTGAAGATAAAATAGTTGGGACGAGAAGACACTCACTCGCCGGAGATGACTGAGTCAAGAAGTTCGGTAAGTTCCTCACTCGTAGATATCTGTCCGAGGGCTTCGCCGGCACGAGTGAGGACAACCGAAGCTGTTCCTTTAGCTGGT
>AZYC01000107.1 GCA_000513075.1 alpha proteobacterium SCGC AAA288-G21
CAAGAAAATAAAAAGGTTGGTAATTTATAGCCGCGATGAACTTAAACAATTTGAAATGTCTAATGAAATCAGCTTAAAGAAGTATCCATCTGTTAGATATTTTATAGGCGATGTAAGAGATAAAGATAGACTAACATTTGCTTTAAATAATATTGATTATGTTATTCATTGCGCTGCACTTAAACAAGTTCCAACCGCTGAATATAATCCATTAGAATACATTAAAACAAATGTCATTGGGGCACAAAATGTGATTGAAGCATGTTTGAGTCAACGAAGTATTAAAAAAGTTATAGCACTTTCAACAGATAAAGCTGCCGCACCAATCAATCTATATGGTGCTACGAAACTTTGTGCGGATAAACTTTTTATCTCTGCCAACAATATAACAGGAAGAAAAGATTTAATTTTTAGTGTGGTTAGATATGGAAATGTTTTAGGAAGCAGAGGATCAGTTATACCAAGATTTTTAAAACAGAGAAAAAATGGCAAACTACAAGTAACCGATTTAAAAATGACTAGATTTAATATTACTTTAGATGAAAGTGTTGAATTTACCCTTTGGGCTTTAGCGAATTGTGTTGGAGGTGAAAT
>AZYC01000108.1 GCA_000513075.1 alpha proteobacterium SCGC AAA288-G21
GCCTTCAATCGTAGGTTTTGGTAAATCTTCGTCATCTACTTTCTTATCAATTAGATTTTTATATTCTTTTAAATGTTTATTAGCAACTGTTCCAGCAAAATGTTCAATAATATTGAGATAGTCTGCTTCTTGAGTCATGGAAATATTTTCTCGGCATTGAAGAATTCTTCTGTCAAGATCATTTCTTTTATTAATGATTAGTTTAGTTTCGTAGTGAGTAGAAACCCTTTTTTTCAAATCTAAAATTTTAGATTCTATGCGTTGTTTTTGTTCGTTTAATCTCTGAACATTCTCTTTAGAATGATTCATGGTATCTGTGAGATTATTTACCTGATTTCTTTTTTCATGAATTTCTTCTTCTAGTTCTGAATTAGATTGTGAAGGTGCTTTTTTTTCTAATTTTTTTTGTAAGGTTGTAAGATTTTTTAAAACGCCTTGCATATCTGTTATACTTGTTAAAATATCAAGATGACCTGAAATATCAGTTGTGCTATTTTTTAAAACAAATTTTTGAATTTGTTGACCATCCAAAAAGAAGAAGTCTTTTATATCAGTGCTAATAATTTTATTATTAAGATAATTTTC
>AZYC01000109.1 GCA_000513075.1 alpha proteobacterium SCGC AAA288-G21
TCCAACTAACGATAAAACTCTTCCTGTAAATGGATCCATTACAATAATTGCACCATTAGCTTTTGGTAATTGCTTTAATTCCCATTTATTTTTTTTAATTTTCTTAACATAAATTATATCGCCTAATTTAAAGAGTTTTTTGAAGCTTTTTTTGGTCCAGTTTATTGTTTCAAAATTTATCTTTCCAATTTCTTTGTCTTCAGTTTCAATATCAACAAAAAATTCTTCCATTTTAATAACTTTAGCAACTTTCCAATTAAGACTTTCTTCGAGTTTTAAATTTGATACTGAACTAAACCAATTTAAATCATCTTTTCTATTTGCCAATACCCCCCTCCATCCATGTCTACGATCATAAAGTTCGAGACCCTCCCTTAAAGCTTTTACTGCTTGAACTTGATAGGTAGGATCTAAAGGAGTTCTTATCGACAGACCTCCTTTGTATAATTTATCATATCCATATTGATCGTTTAAAATTCTTCTGATTTCCTCTGAATAATAATTTGTTTCTTCTATAAGTTTAACTTCTCTAGATTTAAGATTAATATCTTTTTTTAGTAGTTTGTTATATTGATCAATTGAAAT
>AZYC01000110.1 GCA_000513075.1 alpha proteobacterium SCGC AAA288-G21
CAATTTTTATATCTTTGATGGATTTGCCAGCAATATCTAAAGCGTTAATTAAACCTGCTAAAGTTGTTATAGCTGTACCATGTTGATCGTCATGGAACACTGGTATATCTAATGTCTCTTTTAATTTTTGCTCTATAATAAAACAATTGGGAGCCGCAATATCTTCTAAGTTAATACCTCCAAAACTTTTTCCAAACCTTGTTATACTATTGATAATTTCATCGGGATCTGATGAATCTATTTCTAAATCTATTGCATCTATATCTGCAAAACGCTTAAATAATACTGCCTTACCTTCCATTACAGGTTTTGAAGCTAAAGCACCTAAGTTGCCAAGCCCAAGTATAGCTGAGCCATTACTAATTACTGCTACAAGATTACCTTTTGTAGTGTAGTCATAAGCAGCATCCGGATTTTCTGCTATTACTTTGACTGGTGCCGCTACACCAGGAGAATAAGCAAGTGCCAAATCTCTTTGAGTTGATATTGACTTGGATGAATTAATTTCAATTTTTCCAGATTTACCGCTATTGTGATAATCCAAAGCTTCTTGATCAGTGTATTTTTCTATTTTTGACTTTTT
>AZYC01000111.1 GCA_000513075.1 alpha proteobacterium SCGC AAA288-G21
GTATATTCAACACGTTGAATAAGTAAAAATAATGGTTATGAAAACATTTAAAGACATTCAGTTTTTCCCATCAATGGGAGGTAATTTGAAAAGCACAACCAAATTCGATAACGGATTTGAGATAAGTGTAATTGCAGGTGAGTTTGCTTACAGCACACCACGTGAGAATAACCTAGAACCAGATTTCTTTGATAAATTTGAGGTTGCTATCTTCAATGATGAAGGTGAGTTTGTTACCAAGGATTTCCTACCTGGTCACGATGATGATGTTTTGGGATGGCAAGAGCGAGGTCAAATCAATGCTCTAATGTTATTAGTTCAAAATGCCTAGAAAACCTAAATTCAAAATAAACGATAGGGTTTTCTCTAAGGATTGGAGAGAATATAATCCGTTCTATATTATATCTGTTATTGATTCAACCCGAATTGTAATCGCAAATGATAGAATTAGAGCAATAGTAAAACCAAGTGATTTAACTTTAATACGAGAACAAAATGAACATAACTAGAGAATCATTAGAAATGCCCAATAAGCAAACAAAATACGAAAATCGTTACGGAGACGTTTATACATTCACCAAAC
>AZYC01000112.1 GCA_000513075.1 alpha proteobacterium SCGC AAA288-G21
ATTTTGAAAACGCAAAACTTTTGTCTACTGGTTTGAGAAGAGAAATTAAACTTTAAATATTAAACTTAATATTCAGAAATAACATATTGAATTCCTAGCCACCTCCATCCATTTTTGTCATTAAGAGAACAATTAATTCTTCCTCTTTCAGTAGTAAATTTTTCTTCAAAATTTATTATTAGTATATTTTCTTCTTCTAATTGTATTTTGGAATCTCTCCATCGGTTCCCTTCATTGGAAAAACAATTGATATTTTTTAAATTTTTTTGATTTTTGAAAAACACAACCCTTAATTCTGGGGGGTTTTCATTTTTTTGTAAATATCTATTTTCAGGATAAATTTCTTTGTAAGGAAATGGAAGTAAATTTATAATAAATTTAAATCGATCCAAATTTCCGTATTTTTCGTTAATAGGAAATCTAGGAAGTTCCAAATAATTTTTTGTACTATCAATCACCCCAGAATGCTGACCAAATGCAACATTAAAATTTAAATTTATTAAAATTTTTTTAAAATCATTACTATACTCTCCAAAAGGATAAGAAAAATATTTTGGGCTATGACCCAATTCTTTTTCA
>AZYC01000113.1 GCA_000513075.1 alpha proteobacterium SCGC AAA288-G21
TGAAGCAATGATTTGAGTTAACATTCCCATTGAAAATAAAACAATAGATATGGTGTTATCAGCACCAGAATGGCTAGTTGTACGACCTAAGTCACTTATAAAATTTGTAAAAAAGTTATAGTAGAGTGTTTGTTTTTCAATATAGTTTCCACCACCATAAAAGAATGCTGCTAAAGTGAGTAGTCCGATATAGGAGAGTAGTAGTCTCCTTGTATTTTTACCTAGTGTATTTCTCATATTCTCCCAATTATACATAACACATATTATACGTAAAACCTGTAAAACAGGTAAATAACAGGTCATTTAAGTCTTTATCAAAATATTGATAAGTGTTATTAAAGTGTTTTATGATATTATCAAGCTATTAAACCCAAAATAATTTATTTACAATTTTTTCAGTATCAACTAAATATTATTAGCTAATTATTTCTGATCCACATTGTATCTTTTTCACATTTCTCAATCATTTCTTTATCTGAAAATGACACTTTATGAATTGTTCCAAGCTCTTTGTGTTCAAATTCAACAAACTCTTTATGTTCAAATTCAGCTTTAGAGAGATTTTGATCTGTATCTT
>AZYC01000114.1 GCA_000513075.1 alpha proteobacterium SCGC AAA288-G21
TTATTCCTTTTATTTTAGGTTTTTTTACCTCTTTTAGTTTTTCGCCATATAATTTTACTTTTATAAATTTTTTAACATTTCCAGTTCTTTTGTATCTTTTAAATGTTGGAAAAAAATTTAAATTAAATAATAAATATTTTTTTTATAGGTTGGTTTTTTGGTTTTGGATATTTTTTAAGTGGATTATATTGGATATCCATTTCTTTGACTTACGAAGAAATATTCAGATATTTAATTCCTTTTACAATTATTTTAGTTCCAGCTTTTTTGGCAATTTTTTATGGCACAAGTACATTAATACTAAAAAAATTTGTTTCTAAAAAAAATAAGTTTTGTTTTATTTTTTTCGCTAGTATTCTCAATTTTAGAATTTATACGTGGAAGTATATTAAGCGCTTTTCCCTGGAATTTAATTGCATATAGTTGGTCATGGTCTTTAGAGATAATTCAAGTCATTTCTATCATTGGAACTTATTCACTGAACCTAATTTCAATAACTATTTTTTCTTTACCTTTTATTTTATTTGTTAAAACAAAATATAGTAAAAAATATTCGTTTCTTTTTTTTTTACT
>AZYC01000115.1 GCA_000513075.1 alpha proteobacterium SCGC AAA288-G21
ATTAGTTTCTATACTCTTCGTCTGATCAGTTTCTAATTCTGATGTTTCTTTAATAACTGGATCTGGAAGAGCCTCTGAACTGCTTGGCGGCGAGGGAGTGTTACTCACTTGTCCGGGGCTTGCACTTTCTGACACAGGCGCAATCTGATCTTTAGGAAGCGGAATTAAAAGATATTGACCCTCTCTAATTGTAAAGTTGCTATCTAATCCATTCCATTCGGCAAGAGATCGAATGGAAACGTTGTAAAGTCTTGATATAGTGAAAGCAGTTTCTCCTCTGGAAACTTTATGTCTGATAGGTTCGTTTTCTAATTTTGGATTAGATTTTGTGGTTACTTTTTTTTGATCGGTGGCCTTTTCAATTGCAGTAGAAGCCAATTCTGTAACGTTAACGTTATTCCGGCTGGGCGTCGTTGGATTTTCTTTTTTAGTCTGTGAACTGACTCTATTCGGTAAACTTATTAGCTGTCCTTCATTTAGGGTTTCACGTGAGCTCATACCATTGTATCTTGCCACACTTTTTGAGTCCAAACCAAGGCGATCAGAAATGTTTTTTATCGTGTCTCCCTGACG
>AZYC01000116.1 GCA_000513075.1 alpha proteobacterium SCGC AAA288-G21
CATAAATCTTATGCTGTTTACTTAATAATTTCACTAAATACCTTCCCGCTAATCCATTTGCCCCTGTTATTAATATATTCATCACACTACTCTCCATAATATTTTTTTTCAAAAAGTTTTTCTGAAATAAATTTTATATTTGGATATTTATTTGCTATGCGCTTATTGTGTTTACCAGAAATTGCATATAAATTCCCATTGTCGTTCATCATTATAATAATATTAAAAATTCTTTTTTTATATTCATTAAAACCTTCAGAAGAATAAGAATACTCTTCAAAAAAAGTGTAATTATAATCGCAATTTCTAAAATTAATATCTATCAAATTTGTATTATAAATATCATATTTAATATCATCTGTATTCAATATTTCATATGCCGATAATGGTATGTCATTTTTCAAATACAAAACAGATCTTGTAAAATCAATCGCAATCCATTTGCTATATTTGCTAGAATAATATTCCAAAATTACATGACCGTCATTATAATAATTAAACTTATGCTTTGTTAAAAAATATATTATTCTTGTTCTTATATTCGGATAATATTCTTTTAAAAATTGTT
>AZYC01000117.1 GCA_000513075.1 alpha proteobacterium SCGC AAA288-G21
CTTATTATTAACATGTTAAAATGTATAGTCAACTACCAGGTTGTATTTTGAGTCCAAATGAGAAACGTAAAAGAATCAAAACAAGAACATCTAAAATAGATTTAAATGTGCTGTGGATAATTATTATATGTCAGTATTTTTTGACAATATGAAATATGAAATTATTGAAGTAGCTGAAGATTTTAGAGAAGAAAATCATGCTAAAAAGCTTATAAATAAACTGATGAAAAAATTAACTTGTCAAACCTAGGTGCTTTAAACTTTCTAAATTTTTTCTTTTTTATAAAATTAAAAAATTTTTTAATTAAATTTGTATCATGAGTACCAGGAACTCCTCTTGTTTTAAACAAAGGATGTATTGTACTTGATATTTTATTACGTTCTTCCAATGTCTTATAAAAATCATCAATAGAGGTAACATGAGTTTTTCTTTTAAAATATTTTTTTAAAATAATTTTTAAAATTCCTACAACTGTTGTTTTTCCAGAACCTTGCCCACCTGAAAGACCTAAGAATAAAGTTTTCCCCTTTTTCTTATATTTATTATCTATCCAAAACGACACGGGT
>AZYC01000118.1 GCA_000513075.1 alpha proteobacterium SCGC AAA288-G21
TAGCAAATTTTTTGAATTTAAACGGATTATATCTACTTGGTGCCTTAGGAAGTGCTGCTAATAATGCTGCCTCTTCATATTCCAATTTATTTATAGGTTTATCAAAATACTCCAAACTTGCGGCCGCTATGCCATATGTTCCCTGTCCAAGATATATTTGATTTAAGTATAATTCCATTATTCTTTCTTTCGATAAAGCTCTTTCAATTCTGAATGCTAAAATCGCTTCTTTAAACTTTCTCTTAAAAGTTATTTCATTTGAAAGTAAAAAATTTTTTGCTACTTGTTGCGTTATCGTAGATGCACCTTCCAATCTTTTAGATTTTAGATAGTTCTTAAAATTATTAATTATGGCTCTTGTAACTCCTTTGGCATCAATGCCAGGATGTTTAAAAAAATTTTTATCTTCTGCCGAAAGAAAAGAGTTAATAACATTTTTTGGAATCGCTTCAAAAGGTACAAATAGTCTTTTTTGAAGGGCAAATTCAGCAATAAATTGACCATCTCCAGCATGTACTCTGCTTGAAACCGGTGGTTCGTAATTTAATAGAAATTTATAATTTGGTA
>AZYC01000119.1 GCA_000513075.1 alpha proteobacterium SCGC AAA288-G21
TATAAAATCAAAGTCCAGTGACAATTCATATGCCTTACAATAACGAGCAATCATTTCTAAATACTCGTCTTGAGTACAAGGGTGGAACCCTAACCACAAACCAAAACGATCAGAAAGAGAAACTTTTTCCTCAACGGCCTCAGACGGATTAATCGAAGACGATTTCTCATTTTCTATCATATCTCTTGGCATTAGATGTCTTCTATTCGATGTTGCATAGAAGAGGACGTTTTCAGGGCGCCCCTCTAACCCACCATCGAGAACAGCTTTGAGAGATTTATAATGCTGATCATCATGAGAAAAACTTAAATCATCACAAAAAAGCAGAAATCTTTGGGAAGAGGTTCGTAAAATATCTAGCAGTCGGCTAACCGAAGCAAGATCTTCACGCTGAAGTTCTACAATTTTAAGTGATTTACCTTGATCAATAATTTTTTGGTGTACAGCTTTGATCAATGACGATTTACCCATTCCCCTTGCCCCCCACAATAGAGCGTTATTGGCTGACAAACCTTCTGAAAATTTGAGTGTATTCTCTAACAAAATATCGCGCGCTCT
>AZYC01000120.1 GCA_000513075.1 alpha proteobacterium SCGC AAA288-G21
TAATAAGCTTAACGTAAAACCCTTTGTAGCACATTGTGCAATGGAATAAATAGTAATTAAAAAAACAATGAGATCAAATACGGAGATATTATTTTGTATAAATTCTAGCAAGCTACCTGTTACCGAAAGGTTTTGTTAATAAAATTAATTTTGGTAAAAGTGTTAAAACTGAAATTAAAGCTAGCATCATGGCTATCCCAGTAAAGATACCAAAATAAATTGTGGGTATAAAATTTGATAAAAATAAAATAGAAAAACCAAAAACAATTGTTATCGAGGTATTTAAAATTGCAATACCAACAGTTGAATGACAT
This sequence comes from alpha proteobacterium SCGC AAA288-G21, assembly GCA_000513075.1. Classification (GTDB taxonomy): domain Bacteria; phylum Pseudomonadota; class Alphaproteobacteria; order Pelagibacterales; family Pelagibacteraceae; genus AAA240-E13. The sequence goes on from AZYC01000120.1 coordinate 315, forward strand.
TTATCAATTGTTTGATTGTAATTATTGTTTTTTTGAAATTCTTCTCTGAACCTATAAATATAATGTATACTATTATCTACGGCTATTCCTATTGTTATTGCAGCTATGGTAATAGTCATCATATCCAGTGGAATTCCTAATAAACCAATAATCCCTAATATAAAAAATGCAGCAATAAAATTTGGCACCACCCCAATAAATGATAACGTTAGATTTCTAAATAATACCAAGAACATTATAA
>AZYC01000121.1 GCA_000513075.1 alpha proteobacterium SCGC AAA288-G21
GAATAGTGAGCAAGTGGAGTCAAAAGACATCGTTTTACACCGATTGGTCCCATTACTAAACCAACGAAAGGTTCGCTTTAAGTTCGCTACCAAAGGACTCGCCTCGTCCGAGCCTTGCAAAGGAGGCTCATTTTGAATCTGAGGTTGAATTGTTTCATGTGAACGATCCACCTCTCCTGGTTTAACATCTTTCCACTTCGATACTAATATCCTTGATTGAGACAGTCAGAGTAGCTTAAAACTTATCCCACTTTTGAATCTTTTTAGGATTCACTTTAGGGAAAAAATAATTTATTTTTAAAGGAGAAGGTAAAAAATAAAAAGAAAAAATGGCTTTGTGATTTCCATATCCCATTAGCAGAAGTAAAGGAAGATGTTAAAACAATGAGTGAATATGATATTAATTTTACGTTGAGGGTGCAACAAAACACCCCCATAACAAATGAATATTAAATTAAATAATATTTCAAGTTTAGATTTATTCAGGGGTATTGCTGCATATGGATTGGCGATATGTCATTTCTATTATTATTTATATAATTTAAATAATTTCCA
>AZYC01000122.1 GCA_000513075.1 alpha proteobacterium SCGC AAA288-G21
TAAAAATATTAAAAATAAATATTGTTTAAGTGAAGCGCAAGTTTTAGCCATTTTGGAATTAAGACTTCAAAAATTAACTGCTTTAGGAATTAATGAAATTGAGACGGAAATAAAAAAATTATCCAATTTAATAATTGAGCATAAAAAAATTCTAAATTCTAAAAAAGAGTTAATGAAAGTTATTAAAAATGAATTAAATTTAATAAAGGAAAAGTTTTCTGTTCCTAGAAGAACTAAAATTATAGATGCTGTACTTGCTTATGATATTGAGGAAACCATACAAAAAGAGTCAGTAGTGATCACTATAACTCTCAAAGGATATATAAAACGCGGTCCACTAACCAGATTCAAACAACAAAAAAGAGGTGGAAAAGGTAAAACTAGCATAAAAACTAGAGATGAGGATTCTGTGGTACAGATATTTTCTGTAAATTCACACACTCCTGTAATGTTTTTTTCTACACAAGGATTGGTTTATAAGATCAAGGCTTGGAAAATTCCTGAGGGTACGCCGATGTCAAGAGGAAGAACATTATTTAATATTTTACC
>AZYC01000123.1 GCA_000513075.1 alpha proteobacterium SCGC AAA288-G21
TCTTTGATGAAATGAAAATACCAAAGCCTGACTATTTTTTAGGAATTGGCGGAAAAAGTCATGGTGCAAGGACTGGTCAAATGATAGAAAAAATAGAAAGTGTTGCTCTAAAGGAAAAACCAGATTGGATACTTGTATATGGAGATACAAATTCAACTCTTGCAGGTGCGATAGTTGCCAGCAAGCTTCACATCAAATTAGCCCATGTAGAAGCAGGACTTAGAAGTTTTAATATGAAAATGCCAGAAGAGATAAATAGAATCCTTACAGATAGAGTAAGTCAGATACTCTTTTGTCCAACACAAACAGCAGTTGATAATCTAAAAAAAGAGGGATTTGAAAACTTTGAATGCAAAATAATCAATGTGGGTGATGTGATGTATGATGGAGCTATTTTTTATAAACAACTTGCCAAAAAACCAATATCCTTAAATCTAAAATCTAAAACCTACATCCTAAGTACTATACATAGAGCAGAAAATACAGATGATAAAAATGGACTTAAAAATATATTTGAAGCCTTAAATGAAATTGCCAAAGAAAAAC
>AZYC01000124.1 GCA_000513075.1 alpha proteobacterium SCGC AAA288-G21
TAATATAAATATCTAAATATTGAATAATACTTAAGTTTTTAATAGCTTTTAGTTGTAAAAATGGCAATAAAATGATGAATTCTGGACGACTTTCTCTTAATTTTGATAAAAAAAAGAGATTAAATAGACAAATAAAATTAATAGTTTTTCATTATACAGGGATGCAATCTAAGGTTGAGGCACTTAGAAAACTTTGCAATTCTAAATCCAAAGTCAGCTGCCATTATTTTATTGATGAAATTGGAAATATTACAAAAATTGTTCCAGAAAAATTTTCGGCTTGGCACGCGGGAAAATCAAGCTGGAAAAATTTTAAATTTCTTAATAAATTTTCAATAGGAATTGAACTTGTTAACCCCGGACACGATTTTGGTTATAGAAAATTTTCAAAAAAACAAATTCATTCTCTAAAAAAAATATCAAAAAAACTAATTGCCAAATACAACATAATCGATTCAAATATTGTAGGCCATTCAGATGTTGCACCTTTGAGAAAAAAAGATCCAGGTGAAAAGTTTCCGTGGAAAGAACTTGCAAATTCAAAAA
>AZYC01000125.1 GCA_000513075.1 alpha proteobacterium SCGC AAA288-G21
CAGATGAGTTTGATTTGGTGATTAGTGATATAAATATGCCAAAAATGAATGGCATTGAGATGACCAAAGAGATTAGAAAAATAAATGGTGATATCCCAATATTGATAATCTCGGCATACAATGAGTCTGGATATTTTATTGAAACGATTAAACATGGGGTTGATGGATATTTGCTAAAACCTATAGATTTGGAGCAATTTTTAGACATGATAAATAAAGCCGTTGAGAAGATATATCTAAAACGGGAGATTCAAAGCTATCAAAAAAATTTAGAGCTCAAAGTCAAAAAACAAAATGAAGAGCTATACAATCTGTTTTATTATGACAAGCTAACTGGTGTGCCAAATAAAAACTCTTTGGAAAAGGCTATTGAAAATACAAAGCCTCATGCTATTATGCTTATAGATATGAATAATTTTTCTGCTATCAATGAGATATACGGCACAGATGTTGGAGATAAGATTTTGGTAGGTATTGCAAAAAAACTTGTTTCAATTAGCAAATACAAATATAGGGTTTTTAGAATTTATGGTGATAAAG
>AZYC01000126.1 GCA_000513075.1 alpha proteobacterium SCGC AAA288-G21
CGCAAAGTGAAATCATTTGGCCGGAATCGTGGATAATGCCCTGAATACAGTATGGTACTGCCGCCAACGGCATTGAAATTACATACAGCGACAGGAGATTCGCTGTCGTCAATTGGGTAGTCATAGCGGCTTTGTCTGATTGCCGATACAGGTGAATAGGCACCAAGCTTCTGGAGTTCCCAATCATGCCGGGTTGACGGATATTCATTGGGTAACATCCAGGGGCCGCGCTCAAGACAAGCGACCTTCATGCCGTTGCTGACAAGCTGCCATGTCACCGCCGCGCCAGCTGCGCCGCTGCCGACAATGATTGCATCGAAATCCATCACGAACTCTCGGCCATCAAGGCCTTTTCGGCAGATACTGCTCAAGAATTTCAGGTATGGTGATCATCATCTTGGCTTCACAGGCGATCTCGCCGTCCGTGTATCCTGTCGCATGACCCTTGCAAATCCCGCGTTTCCAGCTATCCACATACGCTTCAATGATCAATGTATCGCCTGGGATGATTTCTTTCTTGAACCGAACGGTATGCTCA
>AZYC01000127.1 GCA_000513075.1 alpha proteobacterium SCGC AAA288-G21
TTACCAATAGCGAATTAACGCCTGACATAGAAGCTATACTAAAGCCTAAGATAGGTAAATTTATTAAAATACATGCTGTCGATTCAGGAGATAAAAGTACAGAAGATTCTTACTATGAGGTCCTGTCATGAGTAAATCTAAATATATAATTTTAAAAGAAAGATATTACACAGATGAAAAAAAGACTGAGCCCACATGGCTAGAAGTTAAGAATCATCCTATATGGAAAAAGATTACAGGAAAAGAAATAGATAGATTGACAATTTCAATGATGGCAACAGTGATTGGGTATCATTACAAGTTACGTAAAACAGGAACTTTTGGGTTGAGTATTGGAGGATGGCTTCAAAATCCACATACCGGTAAAAGAAACGAAAAACAAGAAAAAGCAATTGCTATTATGGTTGCAATTGCTGTTAAAGAAGAGAGTATTGAAATTCTTAATGAGGATGCTAATGATATTCAAAATATTTCACATGAGTATGGAAATGGCGGTGTTTACAAGTTACTTGAAATAATTAATCAAGAAAGTGAAAAA
>AZYC01000128.1 GCA_000513075.1 alpha proteobacterium SCGC AAA288-G21
CGAAGAAAAAAGAGATATTTTCGCAACCTCTGTTTTGTCTGATAGTGTGGATCTTCAGTTCGATAGCGAAGGAAGAGTTTCTATACCCATCAAATTGTTAAAGCATGCAAAAATAAAACAAACAATGCTTTTTGTAGGACAAGGAAAAACTTTTCAAATATGGGAAACCAAACTGTTTGAAAAATTCAAAACACAAGCCAGGAAAAAAGCTAATTTAAATAGAGCAAGTTTAAAGTGGGAAGCACAATTTAAAAAGGAGGAAAAATGACAGTAAACATTAATATGCCAGAAATAAAAGAATTACATCCAAGAATATTGGTTCTTGGTGTTGGTGGAGCAGGCGGAAATGCAATAAATGGAATGATAGAGTCTGAGTTGGAAGGAGTAGAATTTATTGCCGTTAACACAGATGCACAAGATTTAAGAATGAATAAAGCAAAAGCCAAAATCCAAATAGGATCAAATTTAACTAGAGGGTTGGGTACAGGAGCAAGATTAGATATTGGTCAAGCAGCAGCGGATGAATCGTTAA
>AZYC01000129.1 GCA_000513075.1 alpha proteobacterium SCGC AAA288-G21
TAGGCAAAGCAGCTACATGACATTTTAATGCTTTTCTAATTTCTTTAAGGTAAGGCATCATAGTAGCAGGGCCTCTAAAACAATTCATTCCCACCACATCTCCTCCTCTTTGTTCTAATTCTTTGCAAGTGTCTAAAATGGAGACACCATCTCTCATAATGTTTTCACCCATAGGAGCAATCGTAATAACACTGGGAAGTCCTGATTGTTTCATTGCTTTCAAAGCTGCGTAGGCTTCCTCTGCATAATAAAAAGTTTCACCAATTAATATATCTGCACCCTCATCAACAGCCCATCCAACCATTTCTGAAAACATTTTTTCAACTTCTTTGTTTTGACTAATGTCTTTATCATTCCAAATATTTGAATTAGAAATGTTACCAGCCATCAAGTTTCGGAAGAAAATATGTAGGAGTTTTTTAATTTTCCTATTATTAAAGGCCTAATTCCAAAAGGATCTCTTGCACCGATGAGAGCATTATTTGTTAACATTACTAAAGCATAACCACCTTGTATTTGAAACAGGGC
>AZYC01000130.1 GCA_000513075.1 alpha proteobacterium SCGC AAA288-G21
ACTGATGGATATTTTAGTTAAAGTTACTGACGATTATGCAGTTGGTCAGATACTTTTCTTCCGTGCATTGTTTGGTTTTATTCCTATTATTTTTTTAATTCCAAAAAATCGTCTAAGAGATTTTTATAAAACTAAAAGATGGAGCCTCCATTTTTATAGATCAATCTTTGGTGCTATTGCTATGGCGGCCATTTTTATAGCTTTAAGAAATTTACAATTAGCAGAAGTAACCGCAATGACATTTGCGGGTCCGTTATTTGTAACACTACTTAGCATTTTCTTTTTAAATGAAAAAGTTAGAAGAAAACGTTGGATTGCCGTAGGTTTAGGTTTTGTGGGAGTCTTGATTATAAGCAGACCAGGATTTGAATCATTAAATTATTATTACTTATTTCCAATTATTTTTTGTATAGGTTTTGCAGCTGTTTGCATTTTTATCCGCAAACTTACGCTTTACGGGGAAAGCGTATGGTTGATCGCATATTCTCTTGTAAAAATTATAAGAGAAGAAATAACAATTAATAAT
>AZYC01000131.1 GCA_000513075.1 alpha proteobacterium SCGC AAA288-G21
CAAGTCTTTGTAGGTGAAAACCTAATTCGTTTTCATCCCCTTCAGAAAAAATCAAACCATTGAATTCGTGTTGAATTCTTTCGTTTGCCGAACCAGTTGCATGTGTTGATAAAACCACTTTTCCGAGCTGAAGCGCTTCATCCACTACAATGCCCCAGTTATCTTGCAACGAAGGCACAACAACAAAGTGAGAGGATCGAATTAACCAGCTATGCAACTCAAACTGACAAAAGCCCAAAAATCTGCACTCTTCTTCTAACTTTAATTCAGAAGTTAAACGCTTAAAGCGTTCCAACTCAGGCCCATCACCCTCAATCCAAAGCACAAAATTCCCTAAAATTTGTTTATTTTTTCTGACTGCATTCAATAGTGTGCTCAGACCTTTTCTTTCAATCATGCGCCCACTAAAAAATAGAATTAATTTTCCGTCTTCTAAGTCAGAACTACATAATTTAGGTAAGTCTTTCGGATAGTCTTCCCTCAAACGACTAACATCAATTACGTAGGGAAAGTTGCAGATTTTAT
>AZYC01000132.1 GCA_000513075.1 alpha proteobacterium SCGC AAA288-G21
CTCCGGTTGCTTCGACTACCTCTGCAAAAAAAGCTACGCGCTCTTCTGGGCTTCCGTCGCTGCCTCGTGCTCTTAGTGCATTTTCAGATTGGCTAAAAAAACAGACTCCTATTCTGGCTGCATTTGTCTGCGATCCGAAGGGGCAGGTTATGCTTGATGAAGTAGGAAGTGAGAAGTTGATCAAAGTCGCGAGATCACTTGTTCATGCTTCAATCACTAAAGGTGTAGTCGGTCCCAGCGGGCTTCTGCAGGTCATGATTTCTGAGGATCGAATGATAGAAATTCTCCCGCTCGAATCTAAGGAAGGGCATTCTATTGCTGGGCTGGTAGTCGCTCGGCCATTGACCTCCGAAGCGCTGACGCTGATCCGCCGGAGCTTTAAAACAGCGCTTTCGCGTTCTTTAACGCCGGGTGAGTGAGTAGTTAAGAAAGCTCGCGGCTGGGAGAAGGAAAGCAGTTGTAAGGAGTATCAAAAAGATTCGGCAATACCATTGGGTGCTCAGATTGACGCCAAAGAGGG
>AZYC01000133.1 GCA_000513075.1 alpha proteobacterium SCGC AAA288-G21
AAAATTAATCTTGCTGCAATTTTTAAACAACAACCAATAACGTCGAAGATAGTTTGCCCAACACAAATCTCGTATTTGAAGATCGAAGGTGGCCACAGTCTGTAGTCGTGACCAGCGTCGGGTGACCAATTTCGCTTTTCTGAAAAAATGGTAAATAATTCAAAATTATTTGAATTTTGGAATTCATTCCATAAGTCGAACTTATAGGGTGCAGGTTCTAAATCAATGGCTAGCAGGTTAAATTTTTGCATTTCTCTATGACGGGCGGGTTTATGGTTGTTGGCAAAATTTATGGACCCAAGTTCTTTTGACCTAAAGTTTTAAAGGTTTCATTACAACACTCGATTATGTAGGTCAGGTGCTGTTCAACGCCCAACCAGAGGGGTAACCGTACCAATCTTGAAGCCATTTCCTCAGTATTGGGGAGCATACCAGTCTTTTTGAAATTTAGGTTTGTGTTTGAGGTTAAATGCAAGGGCACATAGTGAAAGACACAATGTATTCCTTTTTGCTTCATA
>AZYC01000134.1 GCA_000513075.1 alpha proteobacterium SCGC AAA288-G21
TCATAAAGATTTTTTAAAGGAAGGAACTGTTGATGAAGTAATTTTTGAAAAATGTTCTAAGCTTTTAAACGGCTCCAAAATCATTGTTTCTGAACAAACCTCTTTGGAAATTTTAAACAAAATTAGCAAAACAATTCAATCGAATACATCAAAAAAAATAATTTCTGGAAAAGATTTTAGATACAAAAAGACCCCAAATGGCTTTGATTTCATTGACAATTCAGGTTCATTATCCTTGCCAAAACCTAATATACTTGGCGACTTTCAATATGGAAATATATCAACGGCTATTGCAACAGTTAAAGAATTAGATCAATTTAAAGTTAATCAATCACATATAATCACTGCTCTCTCTAAAATTAAAACTGAAGGTAGGCTTCAAAAAATTTCTGATGGTAAATTAAGAAGTTATATTTCTAATAATAATAAACTTATCTTGGACGGAGGCCATAATACTTTGGCTGCGTCAGTTCTAACAAAATATCTTGATACTTTGGATAAAAATAAAAAAATTTATA
>AZYC01000135.1 GCA_000513075.1 alpha proteobacterium SCGC AAA288-G21
CCATTCCAAGAAAATGCTTTGGGGATTTTGTTTTTTTGCTTGATAAAAGTATAAGTCTATTAAACTGTTAAATTCATTTAAATTCATTTAATTTTGGTGGGCAAAGAGAGACTCGAACTCTCACAGTATTGCTACCATTGGATTTTGAGTCCAACGCGTCTACCAGTTCCGCCATTCGCCCATTTTTCATTTGGTTAATGTTTATGCAAACATTATGTTTTGAATTTATAAAATACGCAACTAAAAGTTAGTTTTCTTTCCTTATGGTCTAGTAGTGCTTTAATTTAAACAAATGAATTTCATTAAACTAATCAAGATTTTTAATTTTAAAAAGTAAAATTAGTCCAATAATCAATAAAAAAATAGCAGCAGAAAATCCGATTCTTTGGTTCCCGCTCACAAAAGTAAGGGTACCAACCAATACTGGACCAAGAAATGAAGTTAATTTTCCCGAAGTTGCAAATAAACCAAAACCTTTGCTCTGATCTTCATTAATTAGCATTTTTGAAATAACA
>AZYC01000136.1 GCA_000513075.1 alpha proteobacterium SCGC AAA288-G21
AAAGCCTATTGCTAACCCTATTAATGTTGAAAAGTATTTTCTTTTAGCGTTAATTTGCTGTGTTTGAAGATATCTAAATAAAGAAAATATGATTTATAAAGAAGATAAAATACTTTTATATAAATTTTATTTAAAAATTAAAAAAGAATTTGAAGACTTAGATAAAACTAATCTCTAAGTTAATTCTTTAATAAATTTTTATCGACTTAATGGAAAAAAAATCTGAAAATATAATACTTTTCTCCCTAGTTATCTTCGCAGTTTATTGTTCTTTGATCTTGGGAATGTCTTGGGATGAGCCATTCCATTATCTTGAAGGTAAAAATAGATTAAAATACTTATTCTCTTTTGGAGGACGCGAACTTGATGATTGGGAACTACGATCACATTATAGATACTACAGTGGTTTTTATGATACGTTATCTGCCTTTATATCCCAAATAGTTACAATTAAATATGAAGTTCATATTCATCATTTAATTAATTTATTTTTTTCCTTGCTTACAATTTT
>AZYC01000137.1 GCA_000513075.1 alpha proteobacterium SCGC AAA288-G21
TTTTTTATCGATTCTACTTTTTTGTTCATCAATTTCGTCCCAAATATTTGACATTTGGTTGATAAATTTTTCACTCGTTATATAATCAAATACTTCTTCAGGAGCACTAGTTTTTCTCGCTTGAGCAACGTCAATCATTGAACTTTTTTCTATAATACCTTGCCTAGTTATGGCAAGTGCGCTTATATAATATCTAGGTTCCATTCTACAAATCAGGATATTTTTCTGCTTAAAGAAAGGTAAAGAACCGTCTACATTTTTTGGATATGATCTTGTAATAATTACCCCTGTATCTATACTACTATCTTTCATATCTGCTTTCAATTTAGGTATCCATCCATTTGAGAAACTTTTAGTATTTTTTACCTCAATAGCAATTTTAGCAGTCGCTTTCCCTTTTCTTTCATTGATTTTTATAATCCAATCTGCTCCACTTTTACCCCTCTTTACTTCTTCAATAACATCATCCGGGAAAGCTTGTTCTAGTTCTCTTTGTACAATATT
>AZYC01000138.1 GCA_000513075.1 alpha proteobacterium SCGC AAA288-G21
AGACTGTCCTTCTAGTACAGATGTGTTATGACGGTGTATGCCATCAATCGTCTGTGACTCATCTACGATGAAGTGCTCTGGATAGACAATAATTGTACTGACATGGTCTTTTTCTCCTAGTTCAAACCCAAGCCGCATAAGAGAAGCATAAAATGAGATGATAACTTTGACCTTGTCAGTGATGGTCATTTTGGCACCGATGAACTCTTTTTGGTCTATAAAAAGAAGTATCATAAAATGGATTTTTTCTTTGTGTTCGGGTGAGAGTGACTGGTAGTGATGTATGGGTTGGAGTATGGCTTCATAGGACTTTGGAAAAGGCATGGCTTTGACTCTTTTGTATCTCGACATGCGACGAAAGTAACTTATGCTTTTCCAAAAAAGAAAAAGAGCAACAAGAGCAAAAATAAATTGTATGAGTAGAAGATAATAGATGGTCATTGCCTTAGTTATTTATAGTAAAAGTGTATCACTACAAGTGTAACACTTTTTACTTCAGGTTTT
>AZYC01000139.1 GCA_000513075.1 alpha proteobacterium SCGC AAA288-G21
TTTGAGTGTATTCTCTAACAAAATATCGCGCGCTCTATCAATTCCAACCAATAAATCCAGTTCAACTCTGGAGACCTGAATTACAGGCTTCAAATGGTCTGGCGCTGTATTCCAAACAAAAGCATCGTGATTTTCAAAACTAGGATATTGACTTGGTGGCGGGCTAAGTCTTTCTAATGCCCCAACTATTTGGTCTAAAGAAATTTCTATTTTCTTAAAATCATATTCTGACATGCAAAAATCTTTATCACTTTTGAATTATTCTTTTTCGTCAAATTCTTTCATGATTGGATCATCAAAATCTTCATTCTCATCTTCAAAATAACCATCGTTAGCCAATTGCTCATTTATTTTTTTTTCTACTCTGGCAACTAAAAAAATGGAAATTTCATATAATCCATAAACAACTACAAATAAAATAATTTGGGTAATTACGTCAGGCGGCGTTACTAACGCAGCAAGCACTAATATCCCAACAATTGCAAATTTTCTCACATTTTT